>JAABSQ010000098.1 GCA_011390315.1 Desulfobacteraceae bacterium | reverse complement strand
CTCGAGGATATTGAAAAACTGGAGCAGTTACGGGCCCTGGAAAACGGACGTCGAATCAAGGTGGTGATCACCGACTACGATTCCCCGGAGGTGGACCTGCCCGGAGACATCGCCGTGATCGAGAAGCTGCTGCGGGAGAAAAACAGAGCCTGACGACCGGTGAAAAAAACGGCCGCCCGGGACAGGGATTACTGAATGTCCTCTTCAAGAATGGTGCCGGGTTTGGGGGCGCCCAGATTCCGGCGGCGGTTGAGGGTGTCCACCTGGCGCTCCAGGTCCCGGATTCGGTTCTGCAGGGTGGTGATGGCCCGCTCGTTCTGGGCGAAATTCTGGGTCAGGTACCCGATTTCGCCCTGGTACCGGTCCGCCTGGTTTTTGATCGCGGCTTCCAGCGCTTTTTTATCGATGGTGGTGGAGAGAACATCCACCAGGTCCTTTTTCATTCGAGCCAGTTCGGCCCGTACCGTCTCCGATTCTTGTATCGCCGTCTCCATGACGGTCATGAGATTGGCCAAATCGGTCGAGTATTGGGCTTCCAGGGCCTCGATCCGGGTTTGGGCCTCCTGAACCGATTTCCGCACCGGGTCCAGGGATTCGGAAAGCCGGGCGATCTGTTGCGACCATTCCTGCTTGTCCGCTTCGAGCGCGGCGCGGTCCACCGTTTCGGCATCCAAGTCTTCGATCTGATGTCGGATCTCCTCCAGACCTTCCCGCAGGGAGGCGGTGGTCCTTTCAAACACCAGAAAGGCTTCGTTCATGGGTTCGTCCTGTTCATTCATCGATTTTTCAAGGGCCGCATATTTTTCAGCAATGGTCCCGAGCCGGGCCTCCAGATCCCGGGACAAGGTTTCGACTTCGCTGAAGCCGGAGGTTTGCATGGCCTCGAAACGGGCATCGATTTCCCGAAATCCCCAGTACAGGACCCCCGCCAGTAAGCAGGGGAGAACGACGGCCAAAAGGGTCAGCCGCCGGCTGATTTTATCCAACCGGCGGGAATCCTTCCGGTTTTTCGGAAAATTATGACCGGACGCGCGGCTGTAAGCCGGCCCTTCCTCGTCCATGCCGATTTTAAAACTTGAAGATGGTCTGTTATCCATGGTTGTATTATTCCCATTCGATAGTGGCCGGGGGCTTGGAGCTGATATCGTAGACGACCCGGTTGACCCCCTTGACTTCGTTGATGATTCGGTTTGAAATGAGGCCCAGCAGTTCGTGGGGGAGTCGGGCCCAGTCGGCGGTCATCGCATCCTTGCTGGTGACCGCCCGAATGGCCGCAATATTTTCGTAGGTGCGTTGGTCCCCCATGACCCCGACGCTTTTCACCGGGAGGAGCACCGCAAACGACTGCCAAAGCTTTCGATAATATCCGGCCTTTCGAATTTCTTCAAGAAGAACCGCGTCCGTCTCCCGAAGGATGGCCAGCCGTTCCGGGGTGACCTCCCCCAGAACCCGAATGGCCAGACCCGGCCCCGGAAAAGGCTGCCGCCACACCAGGTCGGCCTCCAGCCCGAGTTCTTCCCCCAGTCGGCGCACCTCGTCTTTGAAGAGATATCGCAGCGGTTCGATCAGCTTCAGCTTCATCCGCTCCGGAAGCCCGCCCACATTGTGGTGGGACTTGATGACCGCCGTGGGGCCGCCGAAGGCGGAAACCGATTCGATGATATCGGGGTAGAGGGTGCCCTGGGCCAGAAAATCGGCATCCTGAATTCGGCCGGCTTCATCTTCGAAAACATCCATGAAGATCTTGCCGATGATTTTTCGCTTTTTCTCCGGATCGATGACACCGGCCAGGGCGGTCAGAAAACGGCTTTCCGCATCCACGAAAACGATGTTCAACTGCAGATGCTGTTCGAATACCCGGCGAAGCTTGTCCGCTTCATCTTTCCGCAGCAGACCGTTGTCGACGAAAATGCAGGTGAGCTGATCCCCGATCGCCTTGTGAAGCAGCAGAGCGGTGACCGAGGAGTCGACCCCGCCGCTGAGGCCCAGAATGACCCGCTTGTCTCCCACCTGTTCCCGTATTTCGCCGATCACCTCCCGGGCAAAGGATTTCATGGTCCAGTCGGGGCGGCATCCGCAGATGTCGAATAGAAAATTCTTCAGCATCTGCTGGCCCTTGGGGGTGTGCTCGACCTCGGGGTGAAACTGAAGCCCGTAAAATCTCTTCTCCGGGTCTGCGATGGCGGCCAGTTCGGTGTTTTCGGTGGAGGCGGTGATCTCGAACCCGACCGGCAGAGAGCGGGCCGAATCCCCGTGGCTCATCCAGCAGGGGGTTTTGTATGGGTCGATGCCTTTGAACAGCCCCTCGGGGTTTCGAATCACCAGCTCCGCAAACCCGTATTCCCGCTTGCCGGCGCCTTCCACTTTTCCTCCCAAGGCGTCGATCATGAACTGCATGCCGTAGCAGATGCCCAGAATCGGAATCCCGAGTTCCAGAATTCCGGGGTCGGCCTTGGGGCTGTCGGCCTGATAGATGCTCGAGGGGCCTCCCGATAGAATGATCCCTTCGGGCGCCGAATCCCGAATCCGGTCGAGGGCCAGGGTGGGCGGCACGATCTGGCAGTAGACATGGTTTTCCCGCACCCGGCGGGCGATGAGTTGATTGTATTGTGAACCGAAATCGATGATGAGTATCATTGTTTGTCCTTAGAGTGAAGCGGGTCGGTCGTAAACGGTTTGCGGAAACAGGACGAATATGGTAAACACCGGGCTAAAAGTCAACTCAATTCTCTAAATCCGGCGAGTGGCGGTATTGATGAAACACACGATTGTCCAGATTTACGAAATCCAGACCCCGGAAGAGGCCCGATCCATGGTCGAAGCGGGAGTGGATCATATCGGCGGGGTATTGACTTCGGAAACCGACCGGCAGGATCCTCAAATTCGAAGGGCGGTTGACTTTGTGCGCCGGACCCCGGCCAAAAGCAGTCTGATTCCCCTGTTCAGCACCCCGGAATCGGTCTTTCGGGTGATCGATGAGTATCGCCCCGACATGATCCATTTCTGTGAAGCGCTGGCCGATTCCAAAGGGATATTCGAGATCTGCGAGGAACTGGTCCGGCTTCAGGAGGGAGTCCGAAGCCGGTTTCCCGAGGTGCGCATCATTCGATCCATTCCCATTTGCCCCCCCGGCTTGGGGGATCGCGTGGACAGCCCGGGGCTGGCCCGAATGTTTGAGAGCGTGAGCGATTATTTCCTGACCGATACCCTGATCCTGTCGGGCGCCGAACCGGTTAGAGAACAGCAGCCGGTCAACGGGTTCGTGGGGATTACCGGACGCATCTGCGACTGGGACTTGGCGGCGGAACTGGTGAGGATCAGCCCCCTTCCGGTGATACTGGCCGGGGGCATCTCCCCCGACAATGTGGCCGAGGCGGTTTTGAAGATTCAGCCCTTTGGCGTCGACAGCTGCACCGCCACCAATCAGGTGGATGCGGACGGGCGTCCCATTCGGTTTCGCAAGGATATCCAAAAGGTGCGCCGCTTGGTGTCGGAGACCCGCCGGGCCGACCGAATCCTGGCCGAAAGATCGAGTCTGTCTTTGAACTGACATGCGCATATAATGATAAATATAGCCATTCGAGGAGGCATATCAACCCATGTATGAAAGCAGCGATTTAAGAAAGGGGCTCAAGGTCGAAATCGACGGAGAGCCCTTTGTGATCACCCAGTTTCAATTTGTCAAACCCGGCAAGGGGCAGGCTCTGTACAAGTGTCGGCTGAAGAATATGGTGACCGGGACCCAGTTCGACCAGACCTTTCGATCGGGCGACAAATTCAATGAACCCAACCTGGAAGAGCAGGAGATGGAGTATCTCTATTACGATGGAGATGCCTACTGCTTCATGAACACCTCCACCTATGCCCAGGAATTTCTGACCGAAAATCAGGTGAGTGAAGCCAAGGATTTTCTCAAAGAGAACACCGTCTGCGATGTGCTCTTTTTTGAATCGACCCCCATCGGCATTACCTTACCCAATTTTGTGGAACTGAAGATCACCGAGTCGGAGCCGTGGGCCAAGGGGGATACCGCGGCGGGGAGCACCAAGCCGGCCACCCTGGAGACCGGGTATGTGGTTCAGGTGCCGCCCTTCGTCAATGAGGGGGAGGTGATTCGGGTGGACACCCGAAGCGGGGAATACGTGGAACGGGTCAAGGAGTAGCCAAAAACCGGATATCCCCGTAAAAGGATACTGCCGAATCCCCGGTATCGTCCGTATCGGTCATGACCGCCACCCCGGAAACGGCAGGCGGTTCATGGCCGAAGGCCCGTCGATAATCTTCGAGAATGTTCCGTTCTTCTTCCTTCCAGGTGTTTTGTTCGGCAGAACCGCTTTCCACCGCGATCATCATCACCCGGTCGGTATACGGGTTGGGTACCATGGTGCCTTCGGGCGTGGTGGAGGCCCAGATATAGGAGATCGCTCCGGTGGGGGGATATTCGCCGAAGGCCAGCTTGGCCGCCTGGCGCCTGGCACGCTGAATAAATGAGAGCTTGTCCGGGTCATACTCAAAGGTGATGTAGATTCGGGCCGGGTAATCATCCCCGGCCTTTTTTCGAACATTCCCTTCCGGAAAGATTCGGGTTACCCGCCATCGCCACCGAATGATCGGATATTGATGCGGATCGATTCGAATTTTTCGAATCAGCCCCGATGCGCTGTTTCGGCTTTCGGCCTTGAGGACCGTGGCCCCGTTTTCCGAAACCAGGGAGTACCGGGTGTGGCGCTCGATCTTGTCGAACGTCATCGGCTCCCAGCCGGGGGGAAGAACATCTCCCGGAGACAGGCTCGAAAAAGCCCCCGCCTGAAGGACTTTCGGCTCTTCTTTTCCAAATCCCGCAACCGAAAACAGGAGCGCCAGCACCACCATTCCCGGGACCGAGCCGGCCGCTTTTCGAATCAGGGTTCCCATCGAATCACCTGATTCTGAAGATCCAGGCGGTAATTGAAGTGGCGCAGGAAGTTCATTCCCAGAAGACCGTCATGGCCGTCTGCCGCTCCCTCGAAATCGAGAATGCCGGCGACCGGGTTTTCCACTCGATTGGAGCCGACCTCGATGTAGCTGAGTCGGGTGATCCGGGTATCGATGATTTTTCCGTCGGCCACCTGGGCTTTGGCCTTTTTAAAATCGCGTATCCGAAGTTGTTCGGCGATGCGGTGGTGAATCGCGGTGATGGAAGCGCCGGTGTCCAGGACCAGGATGGTCTGCACTTTTTGGGCGCCGTAGCCCAGATGGACCGGCACCAGAATCTGGTTCCCTCGGACCTCGACGGCGGTTTCATGCATCCGCTGCTTTTTTTCGGCCAGTTCCTGTTCCCGTTCTTTGCGGCGGATCTCAAGCCGTTCCATGTACTCCCGGTAAGACCGCCGCCGGTCGGCCTCCGCGGCCTGATCCTGTTCCTTCCTGACCTGTTTTTCATTTTCGGAAAGATGGTCGTCTCTTTCCCGGTAGGTTTTTACATCGAAATGGTATTCGTCCGGCACCTTGGAAAGATCGTCCACGAAATGGGTTTTGCCTTCTTTATCGGTGAATTTGTAGAATTCAGCCCGGACCGGATGCGAAAACAGGGCGGAGAGGATCATGCCCCCGAAAAGGAGGGCGATCCATGCGTGTTTTTTTATCATAAATCTCTATTTCCTTTCAATCCTGTTTTCAGCGCCTTTTCCGCACCGCGGTCGACTACCAGAATGCCCATTCACCGGTCATCAGCACGTAAATTCCCAGCAGCAGATTGGTGATCCCGTGGGAGATAATGCACATCCAGAGGCTGCGGGTCCTGTAGAGCAGAAGGTTGTAGAGCAATCCGGCCACGATGCCCGCCAGCCACAGGTTGTGCTCCGTGCCGAAGAGGGCGGCCGAGATCAGAAACGAGGGCCAGGTAAAGGCGCCCACCCGAACGGCGGTAAAG
>JAABSQ010000097.1 GCA_011390315.1 Desulfobacteraceae bacterium | reverse complement strand
ATGAAAGACCGCCAGAAGATTTCTTCGAAAACCGGCACCACGACGGCCGCGCCGAAGAGACGAACCGCGATGAACAGGTAAAACCAGGGATCGGGAAGGGTTCGGGGATTATAGGCATCCCGATCCCCCATGACCGCGAAGTCCCAGTCCATGTGAATCCAGAGAACGAATACCAGCACCCCGATGCCGGCGGCGTACAACAGGTCCCGGGCTTTGAAGCGGTCTTCTTGAAGTTCATCATAGGCGGACCAGAACCAGGCCAAAGCCGCCATCACCCCCAGAATTCGAACGGGGTAGGTGAGGGCGATCAGATGGTCGGCCAAAGGGCCGGGGGGCAGCGCCTTGCCCAAAAGATCATGGATCAGAATGAAGAGCATGTAGACGGCAAAGGGGAGGACCCGCGGGAACCAGGGCTGTCGTATCATGTGGCGAACTCCTGAAGCGGCTGATCGGTTAGGAGGTATAGATGGAGCACTGCCTTGCCGTCTGGGCCGCCTCCATGAGGGCTTCGGAAAAGGTCGGGTGGCCGTGCATGGTGCGGGCGATGTCTTCGGACGAGGCCCCGAACTCCATGGCCAGGACGCACTCGGCGATCATGTCCGCGGCCCGGGGGCCGAAGATGTGGACCCCGAGGATCCGGTCGGTATGGGAATGGCAGATAAGCTTGACGAACCCGTCGGTTTCGCCCATGCACCGGGCCCGGCCGGCCCCGGAAAAGGGATAGGTTCCCACGCAGTAGGGGATCTCCAGGTCCTTGACCTGCTCTTCGGTCATACCCACCGCGGCCACCTCAGGCCAGGTATAGATCACCCCGGGAATGGCGTCGTAGTTGACCTCGCCGGGTTTTCCGGCCATGTTCTCCACGGCCGCCGCCCCTTCGGAGGAGGCCTTGTGGGCCAGGGCCGGTCCGGCGATGAGATCGCCGATGGCATAGATGCCGGGCACGGAGGTCCGGTAGGCGGCGTTCACCGATACATGACCGGTGCGGGGGTCGGTCTCCACCCCGATCTCTTCCAGGTTCAGGCCCCGGGTC
>JAABSQ010000096.1 GCA_011390315.1 Desulfobacteraceae bacterium | reverse complement strand
ACCGGCCATCAGGTCAAAACCGATCCAGAGCCCCCACGGGTAATTGTGGTCGAGATTGGTTACGGTCGCCAGTCCGCCGGTAAACCGCAGGATGGAGAGAATCACCCCCATGATCAGGATCGCGCCGACCACCACATTGAAGGGGGTGTACAACGACCGATCCGGTGGAAAAATCTTTTTGACAGCGGTGGTTTCTTCGGACATTATTCTTCCTCCTCCGATTTGTCTGCGTCTTCCGCTTGCGCTTTGGCGGCCTCTTCCAGGGCCTTTTTGACCTCTTTTTCAATGGCGGTCTGCTTATCCTTTTCCGCCTTTTCCATGGCCCGGGTCAGCTTCTGATCCGCTTCGGACCGGGTTTGTTCAACCGCCGAAGCGACTGCGGCCCTGCGCTCTTCTTCGGATATTTTTTCTTTGCGCTTGTTGATGGCCCAGATCCCGGTCAACAGGACCGGCCAGAGCCCGACCACGATGGGAACCGCGGAAAGGGCCCCGGAGGTCAGCGCAGGCGCGGGGGTGTTTCCGAGATCCGTGCGCATGCCCACCTTATCGAAATCGACGCCGCTGACATACAGCCAGTTGGTGCCGCCCATCTCCCGCTCGCCGTAGATATGATCGATATACCGCGCGGGATGTTTGCGGATGCGCTCCCGGGCCAGTTTGATCAAGTCATTTCTTTTACCGTAGACCAGGGCCTCCACCGGGCAGGCTTCGACACATCCGGGAAGGTCCCGTTTGCCGGCCTGAATCAGCGGATGGCACATGGTGCATTTCATGATTCGGGGTTCCAGGGCCTTGTGGTACTCGTAGGTGGGGACGTCGAACGGACACGCCACCATGCAGTAACGGCATCCCACACAGACGTCCTTATTGTAAACCACGGCCCCTTCCGGTGTCTTGGTAAAGGCCTTGACGAAACATGCCGAGGCGCAGGCCGGTTCCAGGCAATGGTTGCACTGAAATTTCCGGTACACCGGGTTTCCCGGCGCCGGACTCCCGGGCTTTTCCGTCACCGCATAGGGAATTCGGTTCTCGACCTCGTATTTGTTGACGATCGTATAATTGGCGGCATCGGTTCTGCGCCGCTCTTCCAATACCGTCAGATCGGTGAAGGGTTTCTCCGGGGCCGGAAGATCATTGGCTTTTTGACATCCCTCTTCACACCGACGGCAACCGACGCACAGCACCGTATCATGCAGCACCCCCATGCTCTCGGGATACCCTTCAAAATGTTTTTGAGTCGCGGCAAAGGCTTTGGAACCGATGGTCGTACTCAGCCCCGCACCGCCCATCCATGCCAGAAATTTTCTTCGGGATACAGACATAAAGGCCCATCCTCAGGTGTAATTAATCTTTAAAAGTTCCATATATCCCCGTATGATTTGGGGATTTTCCCCTCCCCGATGCGGGGAGGGGAAACGGAGAAAGGGAATAGGGTACAAGGGTATAAGGGAAATTATTCACGATTTCTCCGGGTTTTTCTTATGGCAACCGGTGCATCCGGTCGGTTTTTCGATCTTCATCTGCTCGTGACAGGACATGCACTGCCGGTGGTAGGCGGCCAACAGCCCGGGCCGAAGCGGGTTGTTCTGGTCGAACGGTTTGCCGTGGCAGGTCACACACTTGGGAGGCTTTTTCGACGGCGGACTGTTGTGATGGCACCCCTGACAGAGAGTCCCCTTGTCGCTGTGAAAAAACCCGGCCAGTTTGTCTTCACTGATATTGCTCTGCAGTTTCTTAACGATCTTTCTGTGAGGGAACTCGGCCCCTTCATACTGGTCCATCATCTCCTTGATCACCAATTTTTCAGGAATATCTTCATCCGAATAGGTCTCCTTCAGATAAGTGCGCTCCGTCAGCATCATCTCCGCCAACTCCTTCATGGCCTCGGGATCTTCCTCTTTTCGGGCCTTTCGGACCATTTTTTCCATGTCCTCGGTCATCTCCTGGTGACATTTCAGGCAGGTTTCGTCTTTCTGTTTGCGATGCGGAGACATGAAATAATGGCATCCGGAACAATTGGGATCTTCCTGCTTGTTTTCTTCATGGCATCCCAGGCAGCTTTTTCGGGAGCTGATCATGTGATAGGCTTGCTCCAGTTTTACCTCGTCGCCGAGTTTGGACCCGCCGATGGTATGGCATCTACTGCAGGTTTCCATGCTGGCATGATGACAGACCCTGCAGGTATCGGAATAGGTTTCGTGCGCCTTGTGGTTGTAGGGAACGACATTCATACGGACGGCGCCCAGCCCCTCATTATCTTCGGCCACCGGCTCTCCGGTCTTGACCAGCACCGTATCGGGCTGTTTGCGCTCCATTCGCGGAATGTCTTCCACCCTTTCGATCTTGGCCTGGCCTTCAGGGGAGTGGCATCCCCGGCACTGAACGGGACCGGCTTTCTGTTCTTTAGCCGCCATCTTACGGTGACATTCGATACAATCCAGATGGGATGCTTCACGCATACTGAGCTTGGAGATCTGGGTCTTATCTTCCACGTAGGGCGGAATGTCGGCGCCCTCTTCAAGATGGCAATACCGGCAGGTGCTTTCATTGCCCTTGTCGTAAACCAGTTTTTCCGCTTCGGCATCATACTTGTGATGGCAGCGCTCGCACTTTTTCTCTTGGGTCTTGGAGTGCCGGTAGTGCAGAGATCGGTCAAACCCCATGGGCTGTCGGGTGGATACCAGATCGGTCTCCTGGTGGCACTTGCCGCAGGTGACCGGACCCGACTCGTCGCCCTCCGCCCTCATCTGGGTGTGGCAGTCGATACAAAAGGTATGATAGGTATCCATCACCTCTTTGCGGGCGGTATCCTCCAGACGCTTAAATTTCGGCGACAGGGGATCGATGCCTTTGACCGCCTCTTCAATATCCCCGGGTATTTTGTTGCTCTTGGGAAGATGGCAGGCGGTACAGTCTTTTCCCTTTTTTTCCAGGGCCTCCGTATGGACGTCATGGAGGAATATGACCTCGGGTTTATCCAGATCCCCGAAGATCTTCAAGGTGCCAATCTTGATGATATCCGCCCTGGCCTTCTCCTGTTCGTCCGGCGCGAGCTTTTCCACCGCCCGGACCCCGATCGCGAATGTCGAGGCCAATAACAGTGCAATCAGAACGCCAACCACTCGATTTTTCATTATTCCCTTCGCCATAGTAAAACATTCCTTGAAAATGATTAACTGGTGATGTGTGTTCAGGAAATCCCGGTACAGACATTATACGGGTTTAAACCATTGACGATGTTCGGTAAATGGGTTCGAGGCTGTATATTGATTGCAAAGGGACCCTAATTTGCGAATGGAAATGGTAGGGTCGCCGGCGGCGATCAGAGGCCGGCCGAAATGCGCTGAACGATCGTTTCGATATTCGACAGGTTGAGCGCCCCCTTGGCGATGAAGTCGTCCGCCCCTTTCAAGAATGCCGCGGTCCGGTATTCTTCCAGATCGTAATCGGTAAGGATAATGACCACCACCTTCGGCATTCGGGTTTTGATCTTTCCGGTGAGCCTGAGCCCGTTCTCTCCGGGCAACCGAATGTCCATGAAGATCAGCTGCGGCTGAAACGAACGGACCTTCCGCATCGCCTCCACGCCGTCTTCGGCCTCCTCGATCACCATCTTCGGGAATCGCTTGCCGAGGGCCTCCGAAAAGGTTTTTCGGAAGGTCACACTGTTTTCAACAATGAGGGTCCTGCACATAGAATATCATTCCGCCTAGCCGCGAATCATTTCCGGAAAGGATTGCCTATCTATACCGTGGGGACGAACGCCGTAAATAGGGTCTCAACTGTAATTGGCGGCCGGTTGGACTCTATATTGGAGAACCGGCGACGGTAGGATCGGGAACGGAATGTAGAGGGTCGGCAGGGTTTTTCAACAAAAAAAACCGGCCGGACGAAAAGGGGAGGCGCAAAAGGGATGGAGAACAATCGGATCGGCCGGGTGGCGGGAACCACCCGGCATGTGATCCGCATCTTCAATCAAACAGCGGGCATACTGCGGCTATTTACCGATCGCCTTCTCCACCAGTTCGATTACCTTTTCCGGCTCGAACGGTTTGTGAAGATACCCCACCGCATCCCGAACGGAAAGATGGCGGGACGGCATTCCGCTGATGACCAGAACCGGGGTATCCTTGAGTTCCGGGTCCTTTTTAAATTTTCGATAGAAGCGGGTGCCCCATTCTTCCGGCATTTCCAGATCGAGCGTCACCAGATCGGGTTTTTCCTGCTTCATCACCTCCAAAGCTTCAATACCGGTTCCGGCGGTACAGGTTTCATATCCATGATCGTTCAGGATGGTGGACAGATGTTTTACGACCACCGGATCATCATCGATGACCAACACTTTTTTTGCCATAATACACCTCGTTTCTAAAAAAGGTTAACAACAAACGGTCTATGGCCTCTGATGCGTGGACCTCGGCCATGCATCAGAAGATTTTACAGACAAAGGCATTCGAAACCGCAAGAGATCTCAGGCGGATCGGTTGATCAGATGAACCTGATCATTCAGGGTCCAGTAATCATAAATATATCCGATTCCGAACAATCCGGCGGTCAACAGATAGATGATTCCGGTAATCCACTTTCCCATGTAAAACCGATGGATGCCGAACGGCCCCAGAAAGGTGTGCAAAACCCAGGCGATATTGTAATCGACGGGTCCTTCGCTGAACCGCAAATCGGCTTCCCGGTCCATGGCCGGAATCAGAAACAGATCGATGATCCAGCCGATGAACAGCAACCCGAGGGTAAAGAAATAGAGGGTGCCGGATATCGGTTTTCCGAAATAAAACCGGTGAGAACCGGTAAACCCGAACAGCCAAAGGATATAGCCGATTGTTTTGGAGTGGGTATCTGCGTAGCGCCGATTATTCAAGGTGGCACTCGCCGCACATCACCGGACCCGCCTTTCGCTCCTCATGACACCCCTTGCAATTGAGATGATAGGCCCGCATCAGATCCATTTCGTCCTTTCCGCCGGCCATATGGCATTCCGAGCACTCCATATCCTCGGAGGTTTCAAACTCCAGCCTTTCACCGCCTTCGTACACATGATGACAGATGGTGCAGTCTTCGGTTCCGGCCTTTTCATTGTGTTCATCGTGGACAAACGGCACCATGCCGCGAATTCGAACGCCGAAGGCGCTGTCTCGGACATAGTTGACCTCATCCTGGGAAAATCCGGAAATCGCCGCAAACCCGGACATTACCAGCATCACTGCGAGACCAAGCATCAAAACCCTTTTATTCATCGGGAAATTCCTCCTGTAGTTATCCGTTTAAGAATGGAGAATCGATTTTGCCATCAGGATATCGACCGCTATTCGGGTTTTTCCATTACCTCATAGATGATATCGCCCAGGAACTTGAGTTCCACTCCGAGGCCGAAGTGGTGGATGATATCTTCGAGACCGCCGTGACAATTATGGCAAGGCGCGATCACGACCTCGACCCCCTTTTTGGTGGTGGCGCTGATCTGATCCGCTTTGACGCTGTTGCTCACCACCCGTTTGTCTCTGAACGGAGGGCCGCAGTTGATCACCCCGCCTCCGGCGCAGCAACAGTAATTGTGCTCGCGGTTGGGGGTCATTTCGATGAAATTTTCACAGGTTTTGTTGACCACATAGCGGGTCATTTCATGAAGCCCCCGGCCTCGAATGACATTGCAGGGGTCGTGAAGGGTGACCGGTTTCTCGAATTTTTTGGCCACTTTGATGCGGCCCGCCCGGAACAGTTCATAATAATATTCCAGGGCATGGACAACCGGCACCGGCGGCATTTTCCAGCCCAGGGCACGGTTCCCCATGTCATAGACCGAGCGGAAAGCATGCCCGCATTCCCCCATCACGATCCGCTTCACTTTCAGCCGCGTGGCGGTTTCGAAGTGCTCCTTTTTGAGTCGGGCCATCATTTCATTATCGCCGGTATACATGGCCATGTCGCTGTTGTCCCAGCCCGGGGTCGCCGGCATCGTCCAGTCGGCGCCGGCGGCATTGAGAATGACCGCTGCCTGGTAGATCAGTTGAGCCCGGAACTTGGGCTCGGGGCCGATCACTGAATACATGATATCGGCGCCCTCCTTTTCAACCGGAATCCGCAGGCCCGGGATCTCCTCCTGGGCTTCCTCCTCCTGCCAGAAAAGGGTATCCACCCATTCGTCTTCCTTCACCCACATCTGGTTCATGGTGGCGGAATGGCTGTGGGCGGTGTCCTGGATATACTGGGGCGTGACCCCGAGTTTATGGCAGATTCGACGCATGGTAAGCATCATATAGGCCACATCGATGCCGAAGGGACAATACATGGCGCACCGACGGCAAAGATTGCACTCGGTGTAAGCCACTTCCGCGGCCCGCCGGATGAATTCCGGGGAAACCTTGCCCTTTTTCTCGAGGATTTCCCAGAGCGTCTGCTTGACCTTTGCGGCGGGAGAAAAAATCGGGTCCTTTCTGGAAACATAGTAATGACAGGCATCCGAACAAAGCCCACAGTGGACGCAGGACTCCACGTAGGCTTTGAGACGCGCTCCGGTTTCATTTTCCAGGACTTCGTTGACCACCTTTTCGATCTTCTCGGGTGTCAATCGGGCTACACCCTGATCCAGCCCCATGTCCTTAATCTGTTTAATTTCTTTTTGGCTCTCTATTTTGGAAGCAGGTTCAGACATCATGCGTCTCCTGTTGTTTTTTTAGATGATTCTTCATGTAAATTCCTTGCCTACCAGTCTCTGGCGTGTCTTACGGCGCCGAACTCGGAACCGATGTATCCCCTTGTGAATACGAAATACAACATATGGCTCAGACGGGTGAAGGGGATGGCCGCCAGCATGATTTCACCGGATAGAATGTGAAGGATGTACATGAGTCGGTACATGGGCCAATGATGATGGGCCCAATACCCGGTGATGAAGGGTGCGGCCACCATGGCCAGAATCCAGTAATCGGAGCTCGATGTCAGATATTTGACGTCTTTGCGGATCATTCTGCGGCCGGCGAAAAAGATGCAGGCGAAGATGACGATCAGGGTCATCCAGTCGGCCGCCGCTTCCGGCAGATACCACCAGCTGATGTCAAAGGATTCCTTCCAGAGCAGCACATGGGCCAGCAGAAAGATCGGGACCAGGATCACACTGATATGAAACGCAAAGGTCACCAAGGTCAGCACCGGATTCTTCCGCCAGTTGACACTCCCGAAAGGGGTCAGCCAGTGAAGAATGGATCGAAAGGCATAATTGCCGTCCCAATATTCATAGACCAGGGGGTCTTTCTTTTTGGCCTCTTTGGCCATGGTAACCAATTTGTAGATGCTTCCACCGATAAATATGATAAACGCAAGCCAGACCAGGGGACCACTGACAAGATTATGTAGAGTATGCATCGCGTTTTTCTCTCCTTTATCCGAGTATTTGGTTCAACGGCAGAACGATTCGCACATATTTTTCCTGATCGCCATCCTCTTCGACGGCTCGAATCAATATCTTTTCACCGTCCGGGCTGAAAATCGGGTCCCAGGCCGTTTTAAAAGTCTGCTTCATCTGTTTTCCATCGACCAGATAGGTAAACCGGCCGTCCTTTTCCACCTTCAGTGCGACATGCTCGCTGTCCGAACTGAAAACCGGCTTCCAGGCCATATCGTATTCACCCACCCAGTGATTGCCGTCCACCATGCAGGACCACTTTTCGGCATTTTTTCCGATACATGCCGCGCGCTTTCCATCCGGGCTGAACACCAGGTCGGTAACCAGTTCTCCGAAAGTCACCTTCCAGGGGTCATCATCTACGGCCACCGTCCACCGGCCGAATTTCGGCGCAACGATGGCGGCGATTTTTCCGCTGGCCGGGCTGTAGCGATGATGCCACAGCTGGGCATATCTTCCCTTCCAGAAGGGACTTCCATTTTTGGCCAGGGTCCAGCCGGTGGCGGTTCGGACCGGAGCGGTCACGCTGCCGTCCATTGGAGAAAACTGCGGCCTCCATACCGTGGAATAGGTCGCATCCCACGGATTGCCGTCCACTGCAATTGTGTAATCATACAGGCTCGTCCGAACCTGCGCCGCCACATGCTTTCCGTCGGGGCTGAAGGCCGGTTCCCAGGCATTGATAAAGTTCTGGTCCCATACCTCGCCGTCCACCGCGACGGAATAACAGCCTTCCTGAAATTTGAAGATGTCTCCTTCGCTGAAAGTGACTTTCTGAACCACGGCCGCCGATCTGGCGCCGTCCGGGCTGATCGTCATGTTGGTCATGTAGGGATAGCCCGTTTCCCAGGGAACATCATTGATCATCACGCAATACTCGCCCCCGGCCTGGGCCATGCAGGCGAGGTTTTGACCGTTCTTTCCCCATTTCGTGTTCCAGATGAACTCGTAGCGGTTTTCCCAGGGTTCGCCGTCCACCGCCAAGGTCCACTCGGCGGTATCCGAAACGATGGCGCTCAACCGGTTGTCCGGCAGGTATCGCAGGTACCATGCCTTGTCAAAAGTGTTTTCCCAGATTTCACCGTTCTCGTAGACGCCGAATTCCATTTCATCCGGCTTGACGATGGCGGCGATCTTCTCACCGTCGGGACTGACATACGGTTCTTCCATGTACTCGTACTCACCTTTCCATTTGGTGAGGTCCGCGATCTGCCGTTTGCCGTCGCTCCAGTCCCATTTGCTTAGATCATTCATTACCCTTTTCTCCTTTTCCGTGTTCCCATAAAGTCATTTCCCTTATACCCTTTATAGAAGCGATTCGCCTTTCGGCGTGGTTCCACTCTTGAAAAAAAACTGCGATTTGCACCGATTCCGCTCTCGGTCATCCGCATCGAGCTTAAAAATTAAGTTGAGAACATTACATTCATTTCCGGATTTTGTAAAGAGGTTATGC
>JAABSQ010000095.1 GCA_011390315.1 Desulfobacteraceae bacterium | reverse complement strand
TTCGTAGAGGATGCATGATACACCCGACAGCCATTATCGACCCAAAGGCCGAACTCGACAGCGATGTATCCGTCGGGCCCTATACCGTTATCCGCGAAAATGTGACCATCGGGTCCGGCGCCCGAATCGGATCCCATGTCACCATCGACCCCTTTGTGACCATCGGGCCGGACTGCCGGATTTTCCAGTTCGCCTCCCTCGGGGCCCAGCCCCAGGCCATCAAATTCGGCGGAGAGGAGACCTATGTCAAGATCGGGCGGGGGTCCATCATTCGGGAATACGTCACCGTCAACCGCGGCACCGGTTTCGGCGGCGGGATCACCGAGGTGGGGGAGGAAAATTTTCTGATGGCCTATTGCCATGTGGCCCACGACTGCAAAACCGGGCGTCAGGTGATCATGGCCAACAATGCGACTTTGGCCGGCCATATCACCATCGGGGATTATGTGACTGTCGGCGGTCTGGTGGCCGTTCATCAGTTCGTCCGAATCGGTGCTTATGCCTATGTGGGCGGAAAATCCGCCGTGGTCAAGGACATCCCCCCCTTTGTCATCGCAGCCGGCGACCGGGCCACCCTGCACGGCCTCAACTCCGTGGGCCTCAAGCGAAGGGGCTTTCCCCAGAGTACCGTTTCCGCTCTCAAGAAAGCCTATCGCATCATTTTTCGAGTCGGGCTCACCCTCAATGAGGCGTTGGAGCGGGTGCGGGCGGAGGTGGATCAGATCCCGGAAGTGGTCCAGTTCATCGAATTCATTCAGGCCACCGACCGGGGGATCACCCGATAATTCCGGAACCGGAGATCTCAATCTATCCGTGATTCTTCATTCACCAGGACCAGAAAGCATGCGAATCGGAATCATCGCGGGGAGCGGCCAGTTTCCCCTGATCTTTGCGAAAGCCGCCCGGGCCGAAGGGTTTTCCGTTTTTGCGGCGGCCTACGCCAATGAAGCCGATCCGGTCATAAAGGATTACGCCGAGGCGGTGGAGTGGCTCCATCTGGGCCAGCTGCGGCGGCTGATCCGGTTTTTTAAAAAACACGAGGTCGGGGAGGCGGTGATGGTGGGGGCGATTCGAAAAACCCGCATGTTCACCGATGTCCGCCCCGATACCAAGGCCATCGCCCTGATCGCCGGTCTTCGCCATACCCATGACGACGGCATCCTGAGCGCTTTTGCAAAGGCTTTGGAAAAAGAGGGGATTCTCATCCGGTCGGCCACCTTCCTGCTGCCGGACCTGCTGGCCTCCAAGGGATGCTGGACCCGGCGAAAACCGAGCCGGTCCCAGAATGCGGATATCGAGATCGGGTGGCGGATCGCCAAAGAGATCGGAAAACTGGATGTGGGCCAATGCGTGGTGGCGGAGGGCGGCTCGGTTCTGGCCGTGGAGGCCATCGACGGCACCGATGCGACCATTCGCCGCGGCGGCGGACTGGGCAGCGGGGATGCGGTGGTGGTCAAAATCTGCAAACCGCAGCAGGATACCCGATTCGATATTCCGGCCATCGGGTCGGAAACCATTCGAACCATGGCCGACGCCGGGGCCGGGCTGCTGGCGGTGGAGGCGGGAAAAGCGGTGGTCTTCGACCGGGAGGAGATGATCGGCCTGGCGGATGCCTCCGGAATTTCGATCGTGGCATTGGACGAGAACCTGAGGTGGAAATAATATGAAAAGAGAAAAAGACAAGCTCCGGGTCGGGGTGGTCGGGGTCGGATATCTGGGCAAGTTTCACGCGGAAAAATATGCCCGCATGGCGGATGTGGAACTGGTGGGGGTGGCGGACACCGACCGGTCCCGGGCCGAGGAGATCGGCGGCCGAATGGGGGTTCCGGTGTTTACCTCTCATCATGACCTGATCGGAAAGGTGGATGCGGTCAGTGTGGCGGTGCCCACGCCGAACCATTTCGAGGTCAGCCGGGATTTTCTGCTGAACGACGCGGATGTGCTTATCGAAAAGCCGATCACCACCACCCTGAAAGAGGCCGATGAGCTCATCGACATCGCCGATTCCCGGGGGAATATCATTCAGGTGGGGCAGCTGGAGCGGTTCAATCCGGCGGTGATGGCCCTGAAGGGGGTCATCGACCGGCCGATGTTCATCGAGTCCCACCGATTGGCCATATTCAAAAACCGATGCACCGATGTCAGCGTGGTCCTGGACCTGATGATTCACGACATCGATATTATTTTGAATTTCGTCAAGGCGGAGGTGACTCAAATTCATGCGGCCGGCATTCCGGCGGTTTCGGATCATGTGGATATCGCCAACGCCCGACTTCAGTTCGCCACGGGGTGCGTGGCCAATGTGACCGCCAGCCGGATTTCCATGAAAAACGAACGGAAAATCCGTCTGTTTCAAAAAGACACCTATATTTCGGTCGACTTTGCCAGCCGCGAAATCACGATTGTCCGAAAGACCGACAACGGCGAGGTCGGCGGGTTGATTCCGGGAATGGATATCGAACAGCTGTGCTTCACCCAGGGGGATGCTCTGGAGGAGGAGCTGAAATCGTTTGTTCAATCGGTGAAGCGACGGCAGCCCTCGGCGGTGACCGGGGCCATGGGCCGGGACGCCCTTCGGGTCGCGCTCATCGTCATGGAGCAGATTCGGGACGCCAACCACCGGTTTCTGAGCCAGTGATCCATGCCGCTTGTGTCCGCACCTGAGGAAAACACTTCCGATTCTCGAAAAACCGTCATGATCGTGGCCGGTGAGGCCTCCGGGGACGGGCACGGCGCCAAGCTGGTGCGGGCCCTGCAAAAACGCTCCGGTGCTCCCATTCGATTCGTGGGTATCGGCGGACGGGCCTTGCAAAACGCCGGCATGGAAGTGGTGGTGGAGGCTTCGACCTTGTCGGTGGTGGGAATCACCGAGGTCTTTGCCAAGGCCGGGAATATTATCAAGGGAATGGCCGCCGCTAAAGAGGTGCTGAAAAAACGTCGTCCGGATCTTTTGATTCTAATCGATTTTCCCGATTTCAATCTTCACCTGGCCGGTTTTGCCAAGAAAGTCGGGGTGCCGGTTCTTTACTATATCAGCCCTCAGGTCTGGGCCTGGCGTTCCGGGCGGGTTCGGACCATTGCCCGGCGGGTGGACCATATGGCGGTGATTCTGCCTTTTGAACAGCATTTTTATCAGCGGCATAAGGTGCCGGTGACGTTTGTCGGTCATCCGCTCATGGACCGCCCTCACCAGCCCCCGCCTGCGGATGCCCCTTCGGATGCCGATGAACCGACCGAGCCGGTGTCGGTCATCGGACTGCTGCCCGGCTCCCGGGACGGAGAGGTCGAAAAACTGCTGCCGGAGATGCTGAAGGCGGCGAATCTGCTTCAGAAGCGCTATTCCGGCCTCTCCTTTCTGATTTCCCTGTCCGATTCGGTGAATGAAACCCGGGTGCGGAACATTCTGAACCGGCACCGGGGCACAGCCGCCGTCGAGATCGTAGACCAGGGGGTGGAGGCGGTTTTTCAGCGAAGCGGTTTCGTGATCGCCGCTTCGGGCACGGTCACCCTGGAAGCGGCCATCGCCGGTATACCCATGGTCATCATCTATAAGGTGTCGCCGACCAGTTATCAGCTCGGCAAGGCGCTGATCCGGGTCGATCACATCAGCCTGGTGAACCTGATATCCGGAAAACGGCTGGTTCCCGAACTGATTCAAGCGGAAGCCTCCCCCATGAAGATCGCGGATACGGTGGAGAAGGTGCTGTCGGATACTTCCGGCCTGAAGCGGATTCGAGAGGAACTGGTCATGATTCGGGAGCGGCTGGGCGGCCCCGGCGCTTCGGATCGGGTGGCGCAAATCGCTCTGAATCTGTTGCGATGACTTTACATATTCACATGATGATTTAGATTACCCTGTATACATCAACCCCTATACAGGAGAAAACGATACGTATGTTATCGGATAAAACGGAAAAGGAAAATTCGGCGGACGGGGTTCCCATGCCCATCGTCATTGTGAACCGGTGGACGCTGTTGATCGGCAATCTGGCGGCCCTGATTCTTCAGCAGCCGTGGATCACCACTCTTTTGTTTCTGATGCTTCTGGCTTCCCTGATCGGCGGTCAGCGGTGGAGCCTGGCGGCCAAGGTCGGCAGGCGTCTTTTTGCGGAGAAGATTCCCGGTTCCGAGCGCGAAGACATGCGCCTGATGCGTTTCAACAATACCATCGCCGCGGTACTGCTGGGCCTGGCCCAGTTGGCTTTTATGGCGGGAACGCCGATTCTCGGGTGGATCTTCTCATTCATGGTGGCGCTGGCCGCGGGTATCGCCCTGGCCGGTTTTTGTGTGGGCTGCTTTCTGTTTTTTCAGTTCAGAATGCTCCGTTATCGCATGTTCGGCAGATAACGGTGACTCCCTTTTTTCGGGAATGGAAATGGCGGTCGGCGGGAAGCCTCGGAAGGCTTCTCATCGACCTGATTTTTTCAACATCCGAGATTGAATCCATCGGGAAAGATCAGGCCCTGAGCCGTCTGATCGACTCCGGCGGATATATTGCGGCCATCTGGCATTCCCGAATACTGGTTTTCAGTTACCTTTACAGACACACCCATGCTGCGGTGCTGGTGAGTCGGTCGGAAGACGGAGAGATCATCGCCCGGGTTCTGAAAAGTCAGGGATTCGACCCGGTGCGGGGATCCACCAACCGAGGCGGATTGAGGGCCCTGGCGGTGCTGATCAAACGGGTTCGACGGGGGCAAACGGCGGTGATCACTCCCGACGGCCCTCGGGGGCCCAGATACCGGGTGCAGCCGGGGGTGATCACCCTGGCCAAGAAAACAGGGGTTCCGATTCTTCCCATGACCTACAGCGCCGAACAGAGGCATGTTTTCGCCAGCTGGGATCGGTTTCTGCTGCCCCGGCCCTTCACCCGGTGCCGGGTGGTCTATGGAAAACCGGTCTATGTTCCGGAAAATCCGGACCCCGAAACGGAGGAGGACAGCCGCATTCAGCTGGAATCGGAACTGCGCAGAATTACCGAAGAAGCGGATCGACAATTCGGACACACCACCCTTTAAATATGATACTATTCTCTTTAAAGCCCCGCCACAAAATCCTGATCGGGATGATCCGCGACAACTGGACCCGACTCTTCGCCGCCATGGGCTGCATGCTGGTCATCGCAGCCACCACCTCGGCCACCGCCTTTCTGGTAAAACCGGTTCTGGACGACATCTTTTTCAACAAAGATCAGACCATGCTGACCCTGATTCCGTTGGCGGTCATCCTCATCTATTTTCTCCGAGGGGCGGCCACCTACGGGCAGGAATACCTCATGAACTATGTGGGGGAGGGGATCATTCGTCGGCTTCGGAACATGCTTTACAACCATATTCAGGATCTGGACCTGGCTTTTTTCCAGAAGGAGCGGACCGGTGTGCTGATGTCCCGAATCACCAACGATGTCAATATCATCAAGTCGATGGTCTCCACCTCGGTCACCAGCATGCTGCGGGACGCCTTCACCATCGCGGGGCTGACCGGGGTGATTTTTTATCGGGACTGGAAAATGGCCGCCTTCGCCTTTCTGATTCTTCCGTTGGCCTTTTATCCCATTGTGGAGTTCGGCCGCCGGGTGCGGCGGGTCAGCACCGGATGTCAGCAGGCCATGGCGGAAATGAGTTCTTTTCTCCATGAGACCCTTTCCGGAAACAAGATCGTCAAGGCCTTCGGAAGAGAGAATGATGAAAAAGAGCGGTTTGCAAAGAAGACCCTGGATCTGTTCCGACTGGAGATGAAGGGGGTGGTGGCCAATGCCCTCTCCTCCCCGGTGATGGAGTTTCTGGCCGGCATCGGCATCGCCTTTATCATCTGGTACGGCGGTTCCCGGGTGATCAGCGGAACCTCCACCCCCGGCACCTTTTTTTCTTTTATGGCCGCGGTTTTGATGCTGTATGATCCGGTCAAAAAGCTGAGCAAGGTGAACAACAAAATTCAGCAGGGGCTGGCGGCCACCGACCGGGTATTCGACATCCTTGAGCGTGAATCGGATATTCAGGACCCGCCGACCCCGGTTGAATTCCGCAATCGACCCCACCATGTCCGGTTTGAGAATGTTTCCTTGCGGTATGACGGCGAGGAGACCCGCGCCCTGAAAGGAATCGACCTGGATGCGGCCCCGGGCGAAGTTCTGGCTCTGGTGGGGATGAGCGGCGGCGGCAAAACCTCTCTGGTCAATCTGATTCCCCGGTTCTATGACGTGAGCGAGGGGCGGATACTGATCGATCAGATCGACATCCGCCGGGCCTCGGTCGCCTCCCTTCGTCGTCAGATCGCCATCGTAACCCAGGACACCATTCTGTTCGACCATTCGGTTCGCTACAATATCGCCTACGGAAAACCGAATGCCGCTGAAGAAGAGGTGATCGCCGCGGCCAAAGCGGCCTATGCCTTCGATTTTATTCAGCACCTGCCCCGCGGTTTCGATACCCGGATCGGAGAACTGGGCAACCGGCTTTCCGGCGGGCAGAAACAGCGGATCTGCATCGCCCGGGCCCTGCTCAAGGACGCCCCTATCCTGATCCTCGACGAAGCCACCTCCGCCCTGGATACCGAATCGGAGATGCTGGTTCAAAAAGCATTGGAGAACCTGATGCGGGGCCGGACCACCTTCGTCATCGCCCATCGCCTCTCCACCATCAGCGTGGCCGACCGGATTATGGTATTGGTGGACGGGAAGGTGGTCGAGGAAGGCACCCACCAGACGCTTCTCTCCCGCAGGGGAGAATACTTCAAACTCTATCAGATGCAGTTCAGCAATGACCCGGAGGCCGACCTTTCGGTTTCCGAGCGGGAAACCCCGGCTGCCGTCACCTCCGATTAGGAATCGCTCTTTCTCCCCCCATGCCTGTCATTCACCGATATGTCGGCCGGGAAATTCTCAAATACCTCGGCATCGTTCTGGTGACGGTGGTCGGGATTTACCTGATGGTGGATTTTTTTGAGCGGATCGACAACTTCCTGGGGGCGGACCTGCCGGTCAGCCGGGCCCTGGTCTACCTGGGGTATAAAGTACCGCTGATTATTGCACAGATCCTGCCGGTGGCGATTCTGCTTGCGGTGCTGATCACCTTCGGCCTGATGGCCAGAAGCAATGAGCTGATCGCTCTCAAGAGCAGCGGGGTATCGATTCGATATCTGTTGCGGCCGGTTCTGTGGATCGGTATTCTGTCCACCGGTTTTTTGTTTCTGTTTTCCGAAATCGTGGTGCCGGTGACCTCGGCCAATGCCAACCGGATTTGGCTTCTGGAGGTTCGGCAGAAATCGGCCGTGATTTCAAGGGAAAAAAATATCTGGCTGAAAGACAATCGCCTGATCAACCACATCCGCTATTATGACAAGACCCGGGGGATCGTTCACGGCATCTCCTTGTTCTATTTCGACGATGCGTTTCGGCTGTCCAGGCGGTTGGATGCAAAGCAGGGCGCCTTTCAAGGCGGAGAGACCTGGATTTTCCAAGACATCCTGGAGCAGGTGCTCAATCCGGACGGCACCTATTCGGTCAATTCTTATGACGAGCGAGTGGAATCCATGAGCTTCACGCCGGAGAGCCTGGAGATCGTGGTCAAGAAATCCGAAGAGATGAGCTATCGGGAACTTCGGGAATATGTGGAGCGGGTGGAAGCCGAAGGATATGATGCCACCCCCTACCGGGTGGATCTCTATGCCAAAATCTCTTTTCCGTTCATCTGCCTGATCTTGAGTGTTCTCGGCATCGGCATCGCCGCCGGCGGCCGGGTCAGAGAGGGCCTGCCGGTGGTTATCGCCTTCGGCATCGGAATCGCCTTTATGTATTGGATTTTTTATAGTTTTTTTCTTTCCCTGGGCTACGGCGGAATGCTGCCGCCGGTGATGGCCGCCTGGACCGCCAATGTCGTTTTTATGAGTTTTGCACTGTTTAAACTGATGGGCACGGAATGAGCGCCGTTCCTCGATTCCCCGGGTCCCTTCGCATCTTTTTTCAAGTATATGAAGGGTTGTGGCGGCTGGGCATGCCGTGGCTGCGGCGCCACCCCCGGCTTGCGGAGGGGTATCCGCAGCGGACTCTTGAGAGCGTTCCCGGCCCGGCGGATCTCTGGATTCAGTCGGCCTCGGTGGGAGAAGCTTACCTGAGCCGGGAACTCCTGAAGCGGATGCAGCCCGCCCGTCCGATTCGGGTATTGACGACCGCCACTACCCGGCAGGGAATCGAGGTGCTGCATCAGGCAAAAGAGGCGATTCGAATCCGGAACCCGATGGTGGGGATGCAGGTTCGCTATTTTCCTTTGGATTCCCCTTCCCGAATGGCGCGCGCGCTGGATGCAGTCCGGCCCGGACTGATGGTCCTTGTGGAGACCGAACTCTGGCCCGGGCTTCTCTTCGCCCTGAAATCCAGGGCCATACCGGCGATGATCGTCAACGGACGCATGTCCGTCAAAAGTTTACAGGGGTATCAACGGTGGCCCGCCCTTTGGCATTCTATCGGGCCCGGTCGAATTCTGGCCGTCTCCGAAGCCGATGCCGCGCGGTTTCAATCGGTTTTCCCGGAAGCGGCGGTGGCGGTCATGGATAATATCAAGTTTGACCGCCTCGGCATCGAGGATTCGGCCCCCTCAATCCGGTTTCAGAAATGGTTTCCTTCGGGCAGGCCCTTTCTGGTGCTGGGATCGGTCCGCCGGGAAGAGGAGGATGTGGTTGAAAACCTGATGCTTCGACTGCGATCCCGACATCCCGAGGCGGTCATCGGTTTGTTCCCCCGCCACCTTCATCGGGTGGATTCGTGGGAGAAGCGATTGGCATCCCATTCAGTGCCCCGGCTGCGACGTTCCATGCTGACATCGGCCGTTTCATCGGGAGCGGTGGTGCTGTGGGACCGCATCGGCGAACTGAATTCCGCATACGGTCGGGCCGATGCGGTATTTGTGGGCGGAAGCCTCGCGCCTGTCG
>JAABSQ010000094.1 GCA_011390315.1 Desulfobacteraceae bacterium | reverse complement strand
ACCCATTCCCAGCAGGATGTCGATCTCGACAGAGTTTTCATGGATGTATCGGTGTACAACGCCCGGATCATGGGTCCCCGGCATGTGGAACCGGTCACCCATCTGGCCTGCCGCACCGCCCTGGCTGAAAACGGGGTGGCCCACATCACCATGCCGGTGGACCTTCAGTCGATGCCGCTCAAAAAGGCATCCACCTCCAGCCGGAACATTCCGGGACACAGCTCCCCCACCTATGCCCGGATGCGGGGGATGCCGAACGAAGCCGATATTCGTGCGGCGGCCGATGTCTTGAACCAGGGGAAGAAAATCGTAATTCTGGCGGGGCAGGGGGCTCTGGGGGCCGGCGACGAACTCGAAAAGGCGGCGGACATTCTGGGCGCTCCCATCGCCAAGGCCCTTCTGGGCAAAGCCTGTGTGCCGGACGACAGCCCCTACACCACGGGCCAGGTGGGGTTATTGGGTACAAAAGCTTCTCAAAAATCCCTGGAGGAATGCGATACGCTTCTGATCGTGGGCAGCAGCTTTCCTTATATCGAATACTATCCGGAGCCGGGCAAGGCCCGGTGCGTCCAAATCGATATCAATCCCGAACGTCTGGGGCTTCGCTATCCGGTGGAAATCGGTGTGGTCGGGGATACCATTCATGCCCTGCAGATGTTGATTCCGCATCTGAAACCAAAGGAAGATCGCGGTTTTCTTGAAAAAGCTCAAAAAAGAATGCAGGAATGGGCCGAACTCATGGAGACCCGCGGCACTGTTGATTCCAAGCCGATGAAGCCCCAGGTGGTGGCCCGGGAACTTGGAAAACGGCTCAAAGAAAATGCGGTGGTGGCCTGTGATTCAGGCACCATCACCACTTGGTGGGCCCGTCAGATTCCGGTCCGGCGGGGTCAGCTCCATACGGTTTCGGGCACCCTGGCCTCCATGGCCTGCGGATTGCCGTATGCCGTCGCGGCCCAGATCGCCTATCCGGACCGTCAGGTGGCAGCCTTCGTGGGGGACGGCGGCTTTTCCATGCTGATGGCCGAGATGTCCACCTGCGTCATGTACAACCTGCCGGTGAAGGTGGTGGTGATCAAAAACAACACCCTGGGCCAGATCAAGTGGGAGCAGATGGTCATGCTCGGCAATCCGGAGTACGGGTGCGCACTCGCAGACATGGATTACGCCGCCGTCGGAAGGGCCTGCGGGGCGGAGGGGTATTCCATTCGGGAGCCTTCGGAGTGCGGGCCGATTCTGGATGAGGCCCTGAACAGCCCCGGACCCGCGGTAATCGAAGCGGTGGTGGATCCCCATGAACCGCCCCTGCCGCCGTCCATTTCTCTGAGCCAGGCCAAGGAATTCGCCGCCGCCCTGGCCAAAGGCACGCCCTACCGCGGAAAAATCATGACCACCCTCCTGGCCGACAAGGTGCGGGAGACGGTGTAAACGGAAAGAATATGATTCGGGGGGGGGGTGATCCGGAGAAGCGGTATCTGGAAAACCACCGACATACATAAACCACCTGAGGTGTTCACATACGAGGTCCCTAAATGATTGAAAATTCAAAACAACCCAACCCGATTCCGGAAAAATCCCGCGAACAATTGATGCGTGAACTGGCGAGTCTGAAGGCGAGCCTGGCGTCGGAGAAAAACCGGCGCCGAAAGATGACACTGGAGAGGGCGGAGACCGAACAGCGAGAACGGCGGCGCATCGCCGACCTGCTTCACGACGATCTTCAGCAGCTTCTGGTCGGCGCGCGATTTCAGTTTCAAATCTTCGCCAAGGATCACCCCGAATCGCCGATCCTGGAAAACATCGCACAACTGCTGGATCGGTCCGTCGCCGCCACCCGCCATCTGTCTCAACAGCTACGTTCGACAGCGGCTCCCCCGGCCGGCTCGGCGGACTCCCAAAAACAGGTGATCCAAAACAGCCATGAGCGGCAGGCCGCCCAAGCCGACGCCTTAAACGAAGGCGGTTCAAAAAAAATCCGCGTGTTGTTGGCCGATGACCACCAGGTAATGCGGCAGGGATTGCTGAGTATTGTGACCGGTCATCCCCGCATTCAAGTGGTGGGCGAGGCCGAAAACGGGCGTGAAGCAGTTGAAATGGCCCGCCGCCTGCGCCCAGATGTGGTGGTGATGGACCTGAATATGCCGGAGATGGACGGGCTCAAAGCCACCGGCCGGCTCAAAGCCGAGTTGCCCGAGGTGCGGGTGATCGGGTTGTCCATGTATGAGGAGGAAGAAATCGCGATCGCCAAGGCGATGCGCTTTGCAGGGGCGGAGGCATATATCAATAAATCCGCCTCACCGGATGAACTGCTGAAGGCGATCGATGCGGTCGGCGATTTCCGATGAAAAAGGAAGGGCGATTCTGAGGCGTACACTCTCAGAATCGCCCTTTTGTTCAGCTCCCTGCTGCCCACTACCCACTACCCACTACCCACTGCCCACTTCTCTTTTCTGATTACCCCGTTTACCCCCCTGAAGATGGGGCGATTCCGGTATTTTTTTTATCCTCTCATCGGATTATTTTTTAAGGTAGACGAACTCATTTTTCAGCATCCCATACTGCTGCCCGTGAGGTTTCTACCGCTTCTTCTGAAAACCCTCGTGTAATTCGATTCGGCCTCGACCGGTATCCAAAACCTCCCATCATCCATTGGCAATAAAGGGGAGTCCTATGAAAAGTTTCAAATGCCATCAGTGTACGCACCCGATAAATTTCGACAACTCCATTTGCGGCGGATGCGGATCACCTCTCGGCTTTCTCAGTCAGCGGAAAACCGTGAGCACCCTCGTTCAGCGGGAAGACGGCTGGGAAGTCCCGGCCTATCCTCAAGGGCGGTACCGCTATTGTCGAAACCACCACCACAACACATGCAACTGGCTCGTGCCGGCAAACAGCAGTCGGGCTTTGTGCAAAGCCTGTGAACTCAACAGGACTGTTCCGAATCCGGAACACCCCGAACAGGTCAAGATATGGAAACACCTCGAGACCGCAAAACACCGGCTGGTATATGAACTGCTTTGTCTGCGCCTTCCCCTTCAGAGCAAAACAGGGAATCCGAAGACCGGCCTGGCATTTGATTTTCTTCCGTATCACGTTTCAAATTTTACTCAGCAGGGCGCTCTGGCGGCTTATTCTCAGGGTGTCATCACCGTGGACCTTGCTGAAGCCGAGTCAGTGTTGCGGGAGAAAAATCGGGATATTATCGGCGAATCCGCCGGGACCTTGATCGGGAGTTTTCGTCACGAAATCGGCCACTATTACTGGGAAATAATAGTACAGTCGGAAACTGAGCTTCTCGAAGAATTTCGGGAATTGTTTGGTGATGAACGGGCCGACTATTCTCAAGCGATTCAACATTACTATGAAACAGGCCCACCGCAGGATTGGCGGGACCGGTTCCTGAGCGTGTACGGCGCGGCCCATCCGTGGGAAGATTGGGCCGAAACCTGGGCCCACTACCTGCACATGACGGACTCACTGGAAACGGCCCACGCCTGCGGTGTGCGAGTAAAAACAAATATGGATGTCGCGGGGATCAACGATATCAACCGTAGAAAGGGCCGGCCGGATCTCTATCCCTTTGTCCTGCCGCCGCCCGCTCTGGAAAAACTCCGGTTCATCCACCAGCTGATTCGGCGGCGTTAACTGCCTGGAACGTCCCTTCAGTCTGGATGTAGTGGCAAAAGTCTGAAGAATGATCCTGATGGTCAGAGCAATCCGGGAGGAGGCGGACCAGGTGATCAGCATAAAACCGGTCAGCGACTCGAGGCAGCTGATGATTCTGAGGGGGCCTTCGGCTTTGAAACTGCTGATTCCTTAGTTTTCACCTTCGAGATGGGGCAAATCGGGTATTACCAAACCTGTCGGGCATTCGTACCTTATAACGGAAGCAGATATCAGGATCACAACCAATATGAATCAAACGAAAGGAGCTCTATTATGGCGACTTATGAACCGACCAGTACCGATCCGACGCGTCGTCAAACCACGTTCGGCTCGGAAACCGATTCGACAACCGACAAGGGAAAAACCGACCATGCCAAGGAAACCATCGTTCGCAAGGGGCATGAGTATAAAGAAGCCGCCGCCGAAAAGGCACGGCCCAGATTTGAGCAAGCCAAGGAACAGGGAAGACGCAACCTCGAGTCCACCGCTCGCGCCCTTCGGGACACGGCCGATCACCTCAGGGAAGAGGATCAAGAGGCCATGGGCCGGTATACGGAATGGGCCGCCGGGCAGGTCGACTCGTTCGCGGGTTATTTCCGGGACCGAAAGGTAGATGATGTCATGCGGGACGTTCGTTCGGTGGCGCGAAAAAATCCGGCCATGGTTCTGGGCGGGGCTCTGATGGCCGGATTCATGACCGCACACTTTTTGAAGGCTTCGGAGCCGACCGGGACCGGGTATGGACAGGAAAGGTATGCGGGCCCGAATCGGTCATTCGACTACCCGGCGGCCCGTCCCCCGGCCCGCCCGTATGATACCGATTATACCCGTCCTTACGGAGATGTTCGATAACTGATCATTCATTCGGAGAAAGAACTGCGGTTTGTCTTTTCGAATGATCCGCAACAAAGGAGAAATCATATGGCTGATACGGTTTATCATTCTCAGTCCCATTCGGAGGAGAAATCCATCGGTGATCTCTTTTCCGATTTATCAAATGAGATCAAGTCCCTGGTAACCAACGAAATTAAACTGGCGAAAATTGAAATGAAACATAAGGGCACGGTGGTCGGAAAAAATTCGGCGTTTGTGGTGGTCGGACTCACGCTTCTGTATGCCGGTTTTCTGGGCCTTATGGCCACAGCGGCATTGGCCCTTGGGCTGATCATATCGTTGTGGCTGGCCGCGTTGATCGTTTCCATTGTCATCCTCATTATCGGGGCCGCTATGGCGATCAAAGGCGTCAATACATTGAAACGAATGAAAATGACTCCTGAATTGGCGATTGAATCCTTGAAAGGAGAAAGGAGAACGACCTATGGCTGAAAAAAAAGACGAAACGACTCGAACCGGACATTCAGTGGAGAACTTATCCACGCCCGAGGAGACCCCTACATATAGAGATATATCCCGTATAGAACGGGCTGAACTGGAAGCCCTCAGAGCGGAAATCGCCGCAGAGCGGATGGAGACGCGCGCTACGATAGAAGCGCTTCAGGCACAGCTGACGCCGGCCCATTTGAAGTCACAGGCCCGGAAAAAAGTGCGTAAGGTTACGGTGGGGAAGGCGGAGCATATGGCTCATTCCGCCGGTGATAAAGCCAAAAACATGGGCTCTTCTGCCTGGGATACCCTAAAGGACAACTGGGTACCGACGGCCTTGATCGGGGTCGGCGCCGCTTGGCTGGCCAAAAGCCACCAGGGGGGCGGAAGCCGGAGCGAGGATGTTTATTATGATCCATATTTCGATGATGAGTTTTCGGACGATCAGCTTCGGGATTATGCGGGGCCGAGTGCGGATATGCACCACTATTACGCCGGCCCTGCTGAAGAGGGCGGCGGCGGAAGCGGTTCGCGAACCGGTCAGGTTCGGGAAAAGGCATCCCGGGCGGCCGGCCATGCCCGCGACAAGGCCGGCGACATGATGGCCCAGACAAGAGAAAAGTTGAGTTCCGTCGGAGAGCAGGCCGGGGGCATGATGCACAATGCCCGTGAGCGGGCGAGTGAATCGGCCGGTCGAATGGGCCGTGAAGCCCGGCGGCTTTCCCGGCAGGCCGGTGATAAAACCCGACGCATGAAAGATGACAATCCGCTGATGATAGCCGGCGCTCTTTTCGGTATCGGGGCGGCCCTCGGGTTTTTGATTCCGGAGACACGCAAAGAGAGTGAATGGATGGGGGAGACCCGGGATGAATGGATGGAAAAAGCAAAGACCCGTGGAAAAGAAACCCTTGAGCAGGCGAAGGAAGCGGCCAAGGAGAGCGGCAGAACCGCTGCCGAGACAGCTAAAGAGGAAGCACGGAATAAGGGGCTGACTTCCGGATCGAGCGCCTTCGGCGAGACCCACAGCGGCGCCGACGAACTTAAATCGTAAGTATCTTGAAAGAAAAACCTGCTGGAACGCGCGATTCAACTGCTTTTTCTATCGTCATCCCATTTTCACCTCGATTTCAAACCGCCGGTCTTCATCCCTCAGCGGGATTGCTCCTCCCGGCATGGTCTTGCCGTCCATAAGGACCTGCCGGACCCCGCGGTTGGCTCCGTCCGGATTGAGGACGCGAATATGGTAAACGGCCCTTTCATAGCGATAGGTGATGCTGTATGCCGGCCAGGAGGAAGGAATGGAGGGGTCCACCCGAAGCACCTGTCCCTCCCGGCGCAGCCCCAGAATGGCCTCCACTCCCAGCCGGTACATCCAGCCCCCGGACCCGGTATACCAGGTCCACCCGCCGCGCCCCACATGGGGCGCCATGCCGTAGACATCGGCTGCGATGACATAGGGTTCCACGAAATACCGTTTCAGTTTTTCCGGGGTGTCTGCGTGATGGATCGGGTTGAGCATTCTGAAAAGATCACCGGCCCGGTCTCCCTGCCCGAGTTCGGCGAATGCCCACACGGCCCAGGTGGCGGCATGGGTGTACTGGCCGCCGTTTTCCCGAATGCCCGGCGGGTATCCCTTGATGTACCCCGGGTCCTTCGGGGTTTGATCGAAGGGCGGGGTGAACAGCCGCACCAGTCGGTCGTCCGGTTGAACCAGCCGCGCTGCGACCGCCTCCATGGCGTGTTCCCCGCGGGAGCGATCCCCCGCCCCGGAGAGCACCGACCAGGATTGTGCGATGGAGTCGATTTGGCATTCGTCTGATTGAGACGACCCGAGAGGAGCACCGTCATCATAGAATCCGCGCAGGTACCAGTCCCCGTCCCATCCCGCCGATTCGAGGTTCTGACGCAGCTCCCCGGCCGCCTGAAGGAGCTTTTCGGCTTGGTCTTCGTCATTCATCAGCCGGCATAGATCCGCAAATTCGGTTGCGGCGGCAAACAGAAACCAGCCCAGCCAGGTGCTTTCGCCGCGCCCCTGGATGCCCACCCGGTTCATGCCGTCGTTCCAGTCGCCGGCCCCGATCAGCGGCAATCCGTGGCGGCCTCGGGTCGAGGCTTTGCGGATCGCCCGCAGGCCATGTTCATACAGGCTGTAGCCGTCGGCGGTCGGTTGGTAATGGCCGTACCGCTCCTCCTCCTCCGGCTCCAGCGGCTTTCCCTGAAGAAAAGGGATCTTCTCCGACAGAATGGACTCATCCCCGGTGGCCTTCACATAGTGTGCGGTCACGTAGGGCAGCCACAGAAGGTCGTCTGAAATGCGGGTGCGGACTCCGCGGCCGGACGGCGGATGCCACCAGTGGAGAACGTCGCCCGCCTCGAACTGGCGCCGGGCCGCCCGCAGGATATGGACCCGTGCGATTTTCGGCCGATGCAGAAGGATGCCCATCACATCCTGAAGCTGATCCCGAAACCCGAAGGCGCCGCTCGACTGATACAGGGCCGACCGTCCCCAGATTCGGCAGGAAAGGTTCTGATAGACCAGCCACCGGTTCAGGAGCAGATCCATCCCTGGGTCAGGGGTCTTGACGGTCACGGCCCCCAGCAGGTCGTCCCAGAAGCCGGTCGTCTCCGCCCAGGCCGCCTCGATCCGCTCCCGGTTCCGGTATTCCTTGATGATCCGCTGCGCATCCGGTTGGTCTGCGCCCTGCCCGAGCAGAAAGGTCACTTCATGAACCTCGCCGGGTTGAAGGTTGATGTGGACCTGCACCGCGCCGCACGGATCCAGTCCCGCCGTGGTATTATCGGCCAATCCGATGCGCCTGAGGGCGTCGGGCCGTCGAAAGTCTCCCATGCGGCCCAGAAATTCGGAACGGCTCCCGGTCAGGCCGTGAAGGGTGTGATCCGCGGACAGAAAGGCGGTCCGGCCGCCGAATTCAGTGTTGTAGGGGTTGCGGGCGAACAGGGCCTGGTACGCCTCGTCATAGTCGGTGATAATGTACGGCTGCATCTCTTCCCGGTCCGGCCCGAGGACCCATTCGGCATAATAGGCGGCGGTGATGCGGCGAACCCGCCGGCCCATGTTCTCCAGGCGGATTTGAATCAATTTGATCGGGTCCGCGGCGGCTGCAAACAGGCGCATTCTTTGCCGAAGCCCGTGGCTGTGGTGTTCAAAATCGGTGTACCCGGCCCCGTGCCGAATGAGGAAGGGCGTCGAGGGTCCGGCCGGCAGGGGCGCCGGGGTCCAGACCGCCGCCGTCTCTTCGTCCCGCAGATAGAGGGCTTCCCCGGTGGTATCGGATACCGGGTCGTTGTGCCACGGGGTCAATCGGTTTTCACCGCTGTTGACCGCCCAGGTATTGCCGCTGCCGCTGTCGGAGACGATGAAGCCGAATTCCGGATTGGCGATCACGTTGATCCAGGGGGCAGGGGTCGCCTCCCCCGGTTTCAGATAAAGGACGTATTCGCGGCCGTCCGGCGTGAAGCCGCCCAGCCCGTTGTCGAACAGAAGATCGTCGGGCCGGGAGATCGGCGGGACCGCGGGCGGATTTTCTCCGGGAGTCGGTTCTGGGGTAAATGCCGGAAGCTGAACCGGCTCGGTATCGATTTTTTCCAGTTGATCCGCCAGCATTCCCCTGCTTCCGTCCAGAATCGCCCGGGCGGCGGCGGCCAGAAGGATGCGGTCCGCCTCCCCCATCTGATCGGCCCGGAGGATGAATATGCCGCCGCGCTGGTTCAGCCAGCCGTCGCTGTTGGTCCGCATCAGGAGCCGTTGCAGCCGGCCCTGCACCTCCTGGGCGTATCCGGTCTCCTTCAGGTTCAGAATGACCAGGTCGATCTTGAGGCGGCGGTTGCGCCAGTAGGTGTGGGCCTGAAGCAACTGATGAACCAGACCGATCTCCTCTTCTCCGCTGATCCGAAGAAGAAGGATGGGGTAATCCCCGGAGATGGCGTGGGGCCAGAGCCCGGACTGGCCCAGGGTGTTGGCCGAAAGGGTGTCGGGATCGG
>JAABSQ010000093.1 GCA_011390315.1 Desulfobacteraceae bacterium | reverse complement strand
CGGTGGATGCCTACCTGATGGTAGACATGGCCCACATCGCGGGCCTGGTGGCCGCCGGGGTGCATCCTTCGCCGATTCCGTACGCCGATGTGGTGACCTCCACCACCCATAAAACCCTTCGAGGCCCCCGGGGGGGGCTGATCCTGAGCCGAAATGATTACTGCGCCCGTATCAACAGCCAGATTTTTCCGGGAATTCAGGGAGGTCCCCTGATGCATACCATTGCGGCCAAGGCCCTGGCTTTCAAAGAGGCCGAAACCCCTGAATTCAAAGCCTATCAGAAGAAAGTCGTTGAAAACGCCGCCATATTGGCCGACCGGTTGACTGAAAAAGGGGTTAGGCTGGTTTCCGATGGAACCGACAACCACATGCTTCTGGTGGATCTGAGAAGCCTGTCCACCACCGGCAAAGACGCCGAGGCGGCACTGGGACGGGCCGGCATCACGGTCAATAAGAATGCGGTGCCTTTCGACACCCTCAGCCCCCGGATCACCAGCGGGATTCGGGTCGGCGCCCCGGCGGTGACCTCCCGGGGCATGGGTCGGAATGAAATGACCGCCGTCGCCGATATGATGGTGGCGGTGCTTCGGAATCCGAATCAGGCGGATGTGATCCAAAACGTTCGGGACCAGGTTCGGGAGCTGTGCATTCAGTTTCCGATTTACCCCGATATCGAGACTTTGAACTGAAATGGTCTCCGGCGCCGGCCGCCCCTCCTGGGAGGCCTATTTTATGGATATCGCGGTATTGGTGGCCAAAAGATCCACCTGCACCCGGAGGGCCGTGGGCGCCGTCATCGTGCGGGATAAACGGGTGCTTTCCACCGGATACAACGGGGCCCCGTCGGGGATTGCCCACTGCACCGAAGTGGGGTGCATGCGGGAACGAATGCAGGTGCCGTCGGGCGAGCGCCACGAACTCTGCCGGGGAATCCATGCCGAACAAAACGCCATCATACAGGCCGCCTATCACGGCGCCTCCATTAAAGACGGGGTTCTTTTCTGCACCAACCTGCCCTGTTCCATTTGTGCCAAAATGATCATCAATGCAGGAATTAAAAAAATCTATTATCTTTCCGGATATGCCGACACCATGTCCCAGACCCTGTTTCAGGAGGCGGAAGTGTCGGTGAGTCAGGTGGACGCCGGGGGTCAGGTGCCGCTGCCATGAAATGCCCCTTCTGCGGTGAGGTGAACAACAAGGTCATCGACTCCCGCCTGAGCAAAGACGGAAACGCGGTTCGCAGGCGCCGGGAATGCATCGACTGTCAACGGCGGTTCACCACCTTTGAGCACATCGAAGAGATCCCGGTCATGATCATTAAAAAGGACGGCCGTCGGGAAATCTTCAGCCGGGAGAAGGTCCGGCTGGGAATCCTGAGGGCCTGTGAAAAACGGGGCATCAGCATGAACGCCATCGAGTCCTTTTTGGATGAGTTGGAGCGGGACCTTCGGGAGAGCGAGGAAAAGGAGATTCCGTCTTGCATCATCGGTGAAAAGATCATGTCCAAGCTCCATGAGCTGGATGATGTGGCTTATGTCCGGTTCGCTTCGGTCTACCGGGAGTTCAAGGATGTCAATGATTTCATGTCGGAGCTGAAGCGGCTTCTGGACCGGGAAAAGAATGGGTCCCGGGCGGAGGATGGAAAAACGTGCTGAAAACCGATGCCGATTTTATGGGGAAGGCCCTGGATCTGGCCCGGCAGGGGTGGGGATATACCGCTCCCAACCCGATGGTGGGAGCGGTGGTGGTTCGGGACGGAAAAATCGTAGGGCAAGGCTTTCACCGAATGGTGGGCGGTCCCCATGCCGAAATCCACGCCCTCGAAGATGCCGGGGAATCGGCCCGAGGGGCGACCCTCTATGTCACCCTGGAACCCTGCAATCATCAGGGGAGAACACCGCCCTGCACCCACCGGGTGATCCGGTCGGGCGTTCGTCGGGTGGTGGTGGCGATGGAGGATCCCAATCCCGATGTGCGCGGAGGGGGAAACGCGTTTCTTCGATCCCGGGGGATCGAGGTCGAGGTGGGGGTCCTGGAAAATGCGGCTCGAAAGCTGAACGAAATTTTCATCAAATTTATTACGACCCAGCAGCCCTTCGTCATTTTGAAATGCGCCGCCACTCTGGACGGCCGAATCGCCACCCGCACCGGAGATTCAAAGTGGGTGTCCGGAGAAAAATCCCGCGAATATGTTCATCAGATCCGCCACGGGGTGGACGGCATCCTGGTGGGCATCGGAACGGTGTTGGCGGATGATCCGAGCCTGACGACCCGGTTGGAAGGGCGCAAGGGACTCGATCCCACCCGAATCATTCTGGATACCCGGTTGTCGATCTCCACGGATGCCAAAATCCTGAATCTCGATTCCGATGCGGAAACCATACTGGTCACCGGAGACGCGGTGTCCGAGAAGAAAAAGCAAGCCTTTAAAAACCGATCCATTCGAGTGCTGGAGGCCCCGCTCAAAGACGGCCGCATCAGCCTGCCCCTGCTCATGAGCCGACTCGGGTATATCGGCATCACCAGCCTGCTGATCGAGGGGGGAAGCCGGGTAATCACCTCCGCGCTCCATTCCCGGATCGTCGACAAAATTTGTTTTTTTTATGCACCCAAGATCCTGGGCGGGGACGACGGGGTCCCGATCTGCTCCGGGCCGGGGCCCGATTACATGCGGCAGTGCATTCCCATTCGGGATACAGAGATTCACCGGTTCGGTGAGGATATGATGATTCAGGGGTATATCGATAGAACCAAAACCTGGTGAGTTTTTCAGGCGGTTTATAATCCGGTTTTAAACCTGGGAAAAGATCTCTACCGGTTCAACAGAGGAATACAGGAAAACGATTATCATGTTTACGGGGATTATAGAGGGGTTGGGCGTCATCACGGGCGTGAATGCCTCGGGCCGGGGAAAAAGACTGACCATCCAGGCCGATTTCCCCTTGACCCAAACCAAAGTCGGTGACAGCATCGCCGTCAGCGGCGCGTGCCTGACCGCCGTTTCCCTGGACGGAAAACGGTTCACGGTGGATGTCTCCCCCGAAACGGTGGGGCGGACCACCCTGGTGGATGCCAAAATCGGAGACCGGGTCAATCTGGAGCGGGCCCTGCGGCTCTCCGACCGGTTGGACGGCCATCTGGTTTCCGGCCACATCGACGGAAAAGGGCGGGTAACCGACCGAAAGACGCTGAGCAACGCCATTATCATCACTTTCGATGTATCCCCCGAGCTGACCGCCCAGATGATTCCCAAGGGATCGGTGGCCGTGGACGGGGTCAGCCTCACCATAAACCGACTGGGGGAGGGCGACTTCGAGGTCAGCATCATTCCTCATACCGCCCAGCTGACCACGGTGGGATATAAAAACGCCGGGGATTGGGTCAACATCGAAACCGATATGATCGGCAAATATGTGGCCCGCTTTCTGATTCGAGGACACCGGGCCAAGACCGGCGGGGAAACGGAAAGCGCCATCGATATGGCATTTCTGGCCAAAAACGGTTTTCTGTAAGGGTATTGGAAATGAAGTCTTCGGTCGGCTTATACGGGACCGGAGACTTCATTTCTCAAAGAGTGAATAAGGAGATAAGGAAGCAACCATGCCACGGATAAGCATAGACAAGGCGATCGAGGAAATCAGGGCCGGCCGGATGGTCATCCTGGTGGACGACGAGGATCGTGAAAACGAGGGCGATTTGACGATGGCGGCCGAAAAGGTCACGCCTGAAGCCGTCAATTTTATGGCCAAATTCGGAAGGGGATTGATCTGCCTCTCCCTGACCGGAGAGAAGGTGGACGCCCTGGAGCTGCCCATGATGGTGGATAACAACACCTCTCAGTTCGAAACCGGATTCACCGTCTCCATCGAGGCCAAACGGGGCGTCACCACCGGGATTTCCGCGGCGGACCGTGCCACCACCATTCTGACGGCGGTATCGGATGAATGCACCCCCGGCGATCTAGCCCGGCCGGGCCATATTTTTCCCCTCCGGGCCCGAAACGGCGGGGTCATGGTCCGGGTCGGCCAGACCGAAGGATCGGTGGACCTGGCCCGCCTGGCAGGGCTCAAACCGGCCGGCGTGATCTGTGAAATTATGGACGATGACGGCACCATGGCCCGCATGCCCGCCCTGGAGCAGTTCAGCCAGGAGCACGGGATCGGCATCTGCACCATCGCCGATCTGGTGGAATATCGGCTTCGAAACGAATCCTTCGTGTATCCGGCGGCCCGGGCGGAGCTGCCCACACTTCACGGTGGGGAGTTCAAGATCATCGCCTATGAGAACAGCCTGGACAATCTGACCCACATCGCCCTGGTGAAGGGAGAAATCGATCCGGAAAAACCGATACTGGTGCGGGTCCACTCCGAATGCATGACCGGGGACATCTTCGGTTCCCTCCGCTGCGACTGCGGGGAACAGCTTCATAAAGCGATGCACATGATCAGCCAGGAGGGCTGCGGCGTGGTTCTTTATCTGCGGCAGGAGGGCCGGGGGATCGGGCTGGTAAACAAGCTTCGGGCATATGAACTTCAACAGAAGCGCGGCCTGGACACCGTGGAAGCCAATGTCGAATTGGGGTTTAAGGACGATCTTCGGGATTACGGCATCGGCGCCCAAATGCTCGTCGACCTCGGGGTCAAAAAGATGCGGCTTCTGACCAACAACCCCAAGAAGATGATCGGCCTTCAAGGTTACGGGCTCAGCATGGTGGAGCAGGTGCCGATCGAGATGCCGCCCAACGAGTTCGATCTGTGCTACCTGGAATGCAAAAAGCTCAAGATGGGACATACGCTCAGCCTGAACCGGAAAACCCCTGAAAAGAATATCAAACGAAGATAGAGGAGACAGTCATGCCGAGACACATCGAAGGAAATCTGATTGCGGAGGGAAAAAAGTTCGCGATCGTGGTCAGCCGGTTCAATGATTTCATTACCGAGCGGCTGGTGGGCGGGGCCATGGACGGGCTGATTCGATCCGGGGCCCGGGACGAGGATGTGGATGTGGTCCGGGTGCCGGGGGCGTTTGAAATTCCGCTGCTGGCCAAAAAAATGGCGGGCCGGGGCCGCTATAATGCCGTGATCTGCCTGGGCGCCGTGATTCGAGGGGCCACCTCCCACTATGATTATGTCTGTGCGGAGGTCTCCAAAGGGATCGCCGCGGTCGGTCTGCAATCGGAAATTCCGGTGATTTTCGGGATTCTGACCACCGACACGATCGAGCAGGCCATTGAGCGGGCCGGCACCAAGGCCGGCAATAAGGGATGGGACGCGGCCATGAGCGCCATCGAAATGGCCAACCTGATGCAGGCGGTGGACCAAGACTGACGATCACCATGCGAAATCGAAGAAAATCCCGAGAACTGGCCCTTCAGGCCCTTTACTTCATGGACAGCCGCCGGAATTTTTCCCGGGAGGCGTTGAACCTGTTCTTCCGATGTTTCCAAGAAGAGGATCAGGAGCATTCCTTTTTTGAGGAGGTCACCCTGGGGGTGATGACATACCGGCGGCAGATCGATCGGCAGATCGAACGGTTTTCCAGCCATTGGAAGATCAGCCGCATGTCCTGCGTGGATCGGAACATCATGCGGGTGGCGGTATACGAAATGCTGTTCCGGGAAGAGATTCCGGCCAAGGTCTCCATCAACGAGGCCATCGACATCGGAAAAAAATTCGGAACCGAAGAATCCGGCGCCTTTATCAACGGAATCCTCGACAGCATCCACCTGGCCGTGGATAGGGGTGAAATCAAGGCCGACCCGAATGAACAGACGGAGATTCCGTTGCATTCTCCGGCCGAACGGGGGTACCAACCGGTCCGCCCGGAGGAAGCCGAGGCCTATTTTTCGCCGGTGAAGGGCCGGCCGGGAGTGGTAAAACGACGGGCTCAGAGTGAACCTCCCTCCGCGGATACCGAAAAGACCAAGCAAGGAGCGAAATAAGATGGAAGCCAGAAAAATTCTTTTGACTGAAGATGAAATGCCCCGCCGGTGGTACAATATCCTCGCGGACATTAAAATGAATCCGCCCCTGGGACCGGACGGCAAACCGGTGAAAGCCGAAGACCTCGCCCCGGTGTTTCCCATGAATCTGATCGAACAGGAGGTCAGCGATCAGCGCTGGATCGATATCCCCGAGCCGGTGCTGGAGGTATTGGCGACCTGGCGTCCCGCTCCCCTGGTCCGGGCCCTTTCACTGGAAAAAGCCCTCCAGACCCCGGCCAAGATCTACTTTAAAAATGAGAGCGTCAGCCCCCCCGGCAGCCACAAACCCAATACCGCCGTGCCCCAGGCCTATTACAACAAGGTGTTCGGGATCGAAAGAATGACCACCGAAACCGGCGCCGGTCAATGGGGGAGTGCGCTTTCCTATGCCTGCTCACAATTCGGGCTGGAGTGCAAGGTTTTCATGGTTCGGGTCAGCTTCGACCAGAAACCCTACCGCAAGTCGATGATGGCGGCCTGGGGCGGAAAATGCGTCCCCAGTCCGAGCACCGAAACCCGGGCGGGCCGGGAAGCCCTTGAAAAAGACCCCCACACCCCCGGCAGCCTCGGCATCGCCATCAGCGAAGCCATCGAGGCGGCGGTGGCCGACGGTTCGGGCAAGACCCGGTACTCTCTGGGGAGCGTGCTCAACCATGTCATGCTTCACCAGACCATCATCGGCCTGGAGGCCCGGAAGCAGTTTGAAAAGATCGGTCTTTATCCGGATGTGGTGGTGGGATGCGCCGGCGGCGGCAGCAATTTCGCCGGGCTGGCCTTTCCGTTTGTGCTGGATAAGATGAACGGAAAGCAGGTGGAAATCTATCCGGTGGAACCGGCCGCCTGCCCCACCCTGACCAAAGCCCCCTTTGTGTACGACCATGGGGATACCGCCGGGTACACCCCGCTGCTGCCCATGCACAGCCTGGGTCACGCCTTTGTGCCGCCCCCCTTTCATGCCGGCGGGCTCCGCTACCACGGCATGGCGCCCACTGTGAGCCAGTTGGTGACCGAGGGCCTGATCACCCCCAGATCGGTGACCCAGCTCGACGCTTACCAGGCCGGCGTACTCACCGCCCGGACCGAGGGGTTCATTCCTGCGCCCGAGACCACCCATGCCCTGGCCGTCGTCGTGGAAGAGGCCAGAAAAGCCAAGGAGGAGGGCAAGCAAAAGGTCATTGTCTTCAACTGGAGCGGGCACGGCCTGCTTGACCTCGGCGCTTATGAACGTTATTTTTGCGGGGAGCTGGAAAACTATGAATTGAGCGACACGGAAATCGCACAGGGTGAGTCGATATTCCGTAATTACCCAAAACCGAAGCTCCTGAAGAGCGGTTCATGAAGCCCGATCAATACGATGAGCTGGAAAGACGCTGCCCGCGACTGGGCGGGCCGGTCACCTTTCATTACTGCCGGACCAGCGGTCAGGAACCGCCCCAGTGTTGGAAGGTGATCGACTGCTGGTGGGAGCGCTTCGACGTGGTGGCTTATTTGCGGGTGCATACGGCGCCGTCGGAATTCGATTCGCTGGCCGCGGCCAAACCCAAACCCAAGGTCGCCACATTGGTGGATCTGATCCGCCGTGCCCGGGCGGCGGCCGGAAATGACGATACCTGAAAAGGTTCGAAAAAGGAACTGATGATGATTATCGAAAGTATGGAAGTCGGGCCGATCATGGCCAATTGCTATATGTTGGGATGTGAAGAAACCAAAGAGGCCGCCGTAATCGATCCGGGCGGGGATGCGGACCGGATTCTGATGCGACTGGCCGAACTGAAACTTCAGGTCAAACAGATTATCAACACCCACGGCCACTTCGATCATGTGGGCGCCAACAAGAAATTGAAATCGGCCACCGGCGCCCCCATCCTGATTCACTCGGAGGATGCGCCCATGCTGACGCAGTTGTCCAGCGCCGCCGCCTCTTTCGGGTTGTCCGCCGAAAATTCTCCGAAACCCGACACCACTCTGTCGGACGGGGATACCATCTCCTTCGGCAACATCACCCTGGCGGTTCGCCATACCCCCGGCCACAGCCCCGGCGGCATCGCCCTGTATACCGACGGACATGTTTTCGTGGGGGATACCCTGTTCTCGGGCTCTATCGGCCGAACCGATCTGCCGGGCGGGGATTACAACACCCTCATCTCCAGCGTTCGGAAAAAACTTTTTACCCTGCCGGAAGAAACCAAAGTCTACTGCGGCCATGGGCCTGAGACCACCATCGGTCGGGAAAAACAGTACAACCCGTTTTTCCGATAACCGGTCGATTCCTTTCGGACCGACATATTCGGAACCGGGTTATTCGGCTTCGGAACCGACACCTTATTAACGATCGCCGAAAAAAACGATTCTCCACCGGCGCCGTTCCAAAAAGGCGCCGGTGGAAGCGGTCGTTTTGATAAACAATTCCGACGCATTCTTGCCGGAACTCTTTTCCCCCTTCCTATAAGACCTTTACAATTCGGGCGATTATGACCATCTTTGCAACGAGACGAAAAAACACGCGACAGGTTCGGGTCGGCCATGTACCGGTGGGGGGGCAGGCCCCGGTGGCCGTCCAGTCCATGACCAATACCTTCACGCAGGATGTGGCCGCCACGGTGGCCCAGATCCATCGTCTGGAGGCGGCCGGCTGTGAAATCATTCGGGTGGCGGTTCCCGACAGGCAGGCGGCCTCGGCCATCGCCGACATTAAGAAGGAAATCACCATTCCCCTGATCGCCGACATTCATTTCGATCACCGCCTGGCGCTGGCGGCGGCCCGGGCCGGGGCGGACGGGCTTCGTCTCAATCCGGGCAACATCGGCGGAATCGATAAGGTGAAGGCGGTGGTGGATTGCGCGGGCGAGCGGAACATTCCCATTCGCATCGGCGTCAATTCCGGGTCTCTTGAAAAAGACCTCCTGAAGAAATATAATGGGGCGACCCCCGAGGGTATGGTGGAGAGCGCTCTGCGGCATGTGGAAATCCTGGAGGCGCTGAATTTTCGCGCCATCAAAATTTCCCTGAAAGCATCGGATGTGGAACGGACGGTGACGGCCTATCGCCTCCTGTCGGAACAGAGCGATTATCCCCTGCATCTGGGAGTGACCGAGGCCGGGGGATTGTATGCCGGCATCGTCA
>JAABSQ010000106.1 GCA_011390315.1 Desulfobacteraceae bacterium | reverse complement strand
GGCGCGGGAAATGGGAAAACAGGGTCGGAAGGTGTTCGAACGGAACCGGGGATCGGTGGATCGGACCGTATCCGTGATTCGGGAGCAGATGGGCCCGTGAAACCGTTTCGCCGAAAAGTGGAAGACATTGTTTCCGGCCGGGATTCTGATCCTCTGCTGAGCCGAGTCCTCGGTTTCTTCTCGGTCCTGTACGGCGGTATTCTCGATCTTCGCGCCCGCGGGTACCGCCGCGGCATTCTCAAATCGCGACGGCTTTCCTGCCGGGTGGTATCCGTGGGCAATATCACGGCCGGAGGCGCCGGTAAAACCCCGATGACGATTTATCTGGCCCGGGCGTTTCAGCGTTCGGGATACCGGGTTGCGGTCGTGAGCCGCGGCTACGGCGGAAGGGCCCAAAAGACCGGCGGCATCGTTTCAGAGCCCGGGCGGATTCGAATGGGACCTGAAACGGCCGGAGACGAACCCTTCATGATGGCGCAAACCCTGGGTGAAACGCCGGTTCTGGTGGGCGGCGATCGGTATCGGTCCGGCATCACGGCCCTGAAACGGTTTCAGCCGGAGATTATTCTTCTGGATGACGGATTTCAGCACCTGAAGCTGAAGCGAGATCTGGATCTGGTGCTTCTCGATTGCCGCCGACCGGTGGGAAACGGCCGTGTGCTGCCCCGGGGTCCGCTTCGGGAGCCGCTTAAAGCGCTGAGGCGGGCGGATGCATTTGTGTTGACCCGGTGCGAGGGTGCGGCCCCGGACCGGGAAGATGTTCCGCCGTTTTTGCCTTCGGGAAAGCCGGTATTCCGATCCGTTCACCGGCCCTATATTCACGGCGTTTTCAAAACCGGGCGAATCGGAGAAGCCGGGTCGTTCGAGGGCGCCGAATTCGAAAAAACGGTAACCGAGCCCGACCCGGACAGGTTCCTGCGGGGCCGTCGGGTTTTTGCTTTTTCAGGCATCGCCGACCACCACTTCTTTTTGCATACCGTTGGGGAATACGGCGGGACTCTGGTCGGCGATCTTGAATTTTCTGACCACCATCCCTACTCGGCACAGGACCTGGTTCGCATCGTCCGATCGGCTCGGGAGTCCGGCGCCGAATGGATCATCACCACTGAAAAGGATTTTGTGCGTATTCCGGAAAATACGCTATGGCCCCTCAACTTGGCGGTGATCGGAATTGCGATCTCTTTCGAAGAAACGGAGAACGCCTTTTTGCACTTTATTCATCATCATCTCAAACTGAACGAGGCATCCTTCCATGAAACGCCTTGACCCGGGTAAGATCGACCGGCGGAAGATCGATCCGGGACAGATCGACCGGGTCCTCATTCGGGCGGCGAATTGGGTGGGGGATGCGGTGATGTCGACCCCCCTGATTCAAGGGCTCCGAGAGAATTTTTCACAGGCGGAGATCGCCGTTCTGGCCAAACCCTGGGTGGCCCCGGTGTTTGAACACAGTCCGGACATCGACCGTATCCTGATCTACGATGCCAAGGGGGATCACGCCGGATGGAAAGGGATGGTCCGCCTGTGCCGGGGACTGCGCTACGGCCGGTTCGATCTGGCCGTGTCGGTCCAGAACGCCCTGGAGGCCGCCTTGATTTTCTTTTTCGCCGGTATTCCCCGCCGGGTGGGATATGACACCGACGGGCGGCGGTTTCTGCTCACCCATCCGGTGAGGATGACCCCGGCCATAAAAAAACGCCACCAGATCGACTACTACCTGGGCGTTCTGGAAGGAATCGGCCTTCCCGCGACAGGACGGGACCTGACCCTGCGGATATCGGATTCGGAGCGTGACCGGGCCCGGGAATTTCTCCACTCCCAAGGAATCGGCCCGGACCGGCGAATCATCGGCATCAATCCCGGGGCGGCCTACGGCGCCGCCAAACGGTGGCCTGCGGTCCGTTTCGCCGAATTGTGCCGACGGATTCAGGGTCTCAAACCCGATGCCGCCATTCTCGTCTTCGGAGGGCCGGGTGAAGCGGCGCTGGGCGAAGAGATCACCGGCCGGGTGGGCCGAGACTGCGTCAATCTGTGCGGAAAAACCGGGCTTCGGGAGGCGATCGCCCTGATCGGGCGGTGTCGACTGTTCATCACCAATGATTCGGGTCTCATGCATGTGGCCGCGGCCCTGAACATTCCCCAGATCGCCGTCTTCGGCCCCACCGATCACACCACCACCTCGCCGGCCAATCCCGACAGCTTCATCGTCAGAGAGGATATCGCATGCAGCCCCTGCCTTCAACGCGACTGCCCCCTCGGGCATCACCGGTGCATGACGGCGGTGACGGTGGACAGGGTCTTTGATATCGCCCGGGAGCATCTCGGAACGTGAACATTCTGATCATTAAACTGAGCGCCATCGGCGATGTCATTCACACCCTTCCCTCCTTGAACGCCGTTCGCGGCCGTTTTCCCGACGCCCGCATCACCTGGGTGGTCGAGGAAGCGGCCGCCCCCCTTATCCAAGGCCATCGGGCCCTGGACCGGGTGCTGATTTCAAAACGGAAACGCTGGATACGGGGTCTTGGAGGGCCGAACCGGCGGCGGCGCCTTCTGGAAATGGCCCGGTTTATCCGGGACCTTCGGGATACCCGGTACGATTTGGTGTTCGATTTTCAGCAGCTCCTCAAAAGCGGAGTGCTGGCGGGCCTGGCCCGGGGGAATCGAAAGATCGGCTTCGGAAAGGGGATGCAGCACATGGAGAAGAGCTATCTTTTCCTGAACCGAACCTTTCCGCCGGTGAGTATGGAACACCACGCCCTCAACCGGTACCTGATGCTGGTGGAGGCCGCCGGCATTCCGGTGCGGGAAATCGTCTATGATCTGCCGGTGGAGGAGGATGACCGAAAGGCGGTATCGAAGCTGTTGGGCCGTCCTGAATACACGCATTCGAATTCCTATACCATCCGGGATTCGGACCCAGCTTTTGTCGCCCTGAACCCGATGGCTCAGTGGGAAAGCAAGCTGTGGCGAAATGACCGGTTTGCCGAATTGGCGGATCGATTGATTCTGGACTACGGTGTTCGGGTGGTCTTTACCGGGGGTCCCGGGGATGTTCCGATGATAGCGGATATTCAGTCCCGAATGGACGGGGCCGCACTCAACCTGGCGGGCCGAACCTCCCTGAAGCAGTTGGCGGCCCTGTATGAACGGGCCCGATGCGTGATCACCACCGACACCGGCCCCATGCACCTGGCCGCAGCCGTGGGAACCCCGGTGGTGGCGCTCTTCGGACCCACCGCTCCGTGGCGGACCGGCCCTTTCGGAGCCGGCCACCGAGTCGTCCGTCTCGGGCCGGCGTGCAGCCCCTGTTTCAAGCGGCGGTGCCCTCGTCCGCATCGACTGTGCCTGGAAATGGTCACCGTGTCGGATGTGCTGAAGGAATTGAATCGACTGAACATCAGGGGGATGCCGACAGAAAGGTGACGCTTCGGGTTTTTTCAGGCAGGATGCGGCCGTTTTTTTGAACAAAGGTCCGTTCGGAAAACCGAACCCGGTGATCCCGCCCCATGAGCAGGACCGACGAAGAACGGGTGCCGTAATGTTCGCCGGTGATGAAGCGGTAAGAAAGCATCCGCTCCAGTTCCACTCCCACCCCGGTATTCGGGAGTTGGTCATCCGGCGGGCGGGTGCGGTCTGCAAGCAGACGAAACAGCGATTCCGTCTCGATCCGATCCTGGGAAAGCATGCGTTCAAATTCCTGCTTCCCCGTCTCCACCTTGGGCCAGGGGGTATCCAGGAACCGGTTGCTCAGACCGTAAATGCCGGGGATCAGCTTCCGGATTTCACCCGTTCGGTTGGAAAAATAGTAGAGACAGTCGCCATCTCCCACCAGGAGATTGAACCCGTTGTACCGGTCTCCCATCGCTTGAAGCGCTTCGAGATAGGTTCGGGGCGGCACTGATCCGCGAAGAAAATCGCTGACCAGGTCGCCGCGGGAAGGGGCGTTCGGTTTAAGCGAGGCCGGGTCCCTGAAATTGGTCAGGGCTGCAAACCGGCCGAATCGGTCGACGCCCATCCAGGCGCCCTCTGCTTTCAGGTCCCGGCCCGCCAGTATTCGCGGCGCATCCGACCAGAAGGCCAGGGGTGCGGTGGCCCGGTCGTAGAATTCATCCCGGTTGGCCGCCAGAACCAGGCGGTACCGGGGATGACACTCATATGAGAATAGAATCAGACACATAGCCGTTGATTTTGGAATTTAAGAATGGTAATATAAATACTTTATAATATAAGTTTCTTTTTGAATCCGTAAAGGAGGAAGTGGTTATGAAGGAAGTGGTCATTGTCAGCGGTTCCCGAACCGCCGTCGGGTCTTTCGGCGGCGCTCTGAAGGATGTGCCGGTGGTGGAGCTGGGTTCCATCGTCATGAAGGATGTCCTCAAAAAAGCAAACCTGAAACCGGCCGTCGGCGACGAAATGAAGGCCGGGGTACCCGATAAACTCAAGGACCAGGGGCGCATCGAACTGGAAAAAGAGGCCGATGAGTGGGATGAGGCCGCCGCGCCGGTGGTGATCGACGAGGTCATCATGGGCAACGTGCTTCAAGCCGGTCAGGGGCAGAACCCGGCCCGCCAGGCCATGATCAAGGCCGGACTGCGCAAGGAGACCCCGGCCTTCACCATCAACAAGGTCTGCGGCTCCGGGCTCAAGGCCATCGCCCTGGGGGCCTCCTCCATCATGTCCGGCCAGGCCGAGGTGATACTCGCCGGGGGGCAGGAAAACATGAGCCTTGTCCCCATGTCGCTGCCCAAGGGCCGGTGGGGATACCGAATGGAGCTGAACGGGGTGGGCGATATCCATGATCTGATGGTCTTCGACGGCCTCTATGAAATCTTCTATGGGTATCACATGGGGCTCACCGCCGAAAATATCGTGGCCATGTACGGCATCAGTCGGGAAGAACAGGACAAGCTCGGGGTGCTGAGTCATCAGCGGGCCCGCAAGGCCATTGAAGAGGGATGGTTCAAAGACGAGATCGTGCCGGTGGTGATGAAGACCCGCAAGGGCGAGGTGGTGTTTGACACCGACGAACGGCCCATGGATACCACCCTGGAAAAGATGGCGAAACTGCGGCCGGCCTTTAAGAAAGACGGATCGGTCACCGCCGGAAACGCCTCCGGAATCAATGATGCGGCCGCGGCGGTGCTGTTGATGTCGGCTGACAAAGCGAAGGAATCGGGCCTGACGCCGCTGGTGAAAATCAAAGGATTTGCCGGGGGCGGGGTCGATCCCGCTTACATGGGGCTCGGTCCGGTGCCGGCGGTGCGGAAGGTCTTGAAACAGACCGGTATGGCCATCGGCGATATTGAACATATCGAGCTGAACGAGGCTTTCGCGGCCCAGGCCATCGGGTGCATGATCGAGCTGGGCATCGATGTGGAAAAGCCAAACCCGGTAGGCAGCGGCATCTCCATCGGCCATCCCATCGGGGCCACCGGGGCCCGGCAGATGGTCACCGCCATGAATCACATGAAAAGAACCGGTCTCGGCACCGGGCTGGTCTCCATGTGCATCGGCGGCGGCATGGGAATGGCCATGATCGTGGAGCGGGTGTAACCGGCGTCGCCAAAGAGATGACTGGATCGTGATTCGTTTTTTGCTTTACTTGCACATGTGTTGTTGTTAAAAAACGGCATTGAAAACGAATCAACCGGCCTTTAACGGAACTGAGAACTGAAAAAGGAGATGTTTGACCATGGATATTAGCAGGAAGATGGGAATCATGGTGTTCAGCGGCGTTCCCGCCATTATCGGGGGCGGAATTCTTTATGCCGTTTTCGGCGGCAGCTTTGTCCCGGTCATTGTCTATCTGATGATCCTGCTGTTGTTTGCGGGCGCTTTTTTGAGCAAATAGACGCCGTCTCTTTCGGCTTTTTAGATTTTTTCCGCCAAGCCGCTGTCTTCTGAAGCCATTCACCTGCTCGGCGGGTGAATGGCTTTCCGATATACCCCATATCCGCTCCGGCGAAACCGTAATCGGTTTTGCTCGAAGGGGTTCCGGACCCCTTTTCCCCGTCTCAAATTCGGATCGGCAAATAATCCTTGAACTTAAAGGCCGTTCGGGCTATACTTATGTGTTTTGATAGCGCATACGAATGCCCGGAAAAACATACGCGTTTGCCGTGTCTCCTTCCGGAATATTCTGAACATACCAGCCTAAAAACGGAAATATAATATGACGTTCATAGAAAAGTCGTCTGATGTCAGCATCGAGAGCGAGATGAAAAAATCGTATCTCGATTATGCCATGAGCGTGATCATCGGGCGGGCCCTGCCGGACGTTCGGGACGGTCTGAAGCCGGTCCATCGGCGCGTCCTGTTCGCCATGCGCGAACTTCGCAACGACTGGAACAAGCCTTATAAGAAATCGGCCCGTATCGTGGGGGATGTCATCGGTAAATACCACCCCCACGGCGATACGGCGGTTTACGATACCATCGTACGGATGACCCAGGATTTCTCCCTTCGGTATCCTCTGGTAGACGGGCAGGGAAACTTCGGTTCCATCGACGGCGACAGCGCGGCGGCCATGCGGTACACCGAAATTCGAATGGCCAAGATCGCCCATGAAATGCTGGCGGATCTCGACAAAGAGACGGTTGATTTTGTGCCCAATTACGACGAGTCGATGAGTGAGCCTTCGGTGCTGCCGGCAAAGATCCCCTGCCTGATGGTCAACGGCTCGTCGGGGATCGCCGTGGGAATGGCCACCAATATTCCGCCCCACAACCTCAATGAAATCGTGGCGGCGGTAACTGCCCTTATCGACAACCCGGAAATCACCATCGATGAACTGATGACCCATGTGCCCGGTCCGGATTTTCCCACCTTCGGCATCATCTACGGCACCGCCGGCATCAAAGAGGCGTTTCGGACCGGCCGGGGGATCATTCGGCTTCGGGCCCGGGTAATGGTGGAGGAAGACAAGGCCACCGGCAGCGAAACCATCGTGGTTTCGGAGCTTCCCTACCAGGTCAACAAGGCCAGGCTCATCGAGAAGATCGCGGAGTTGGTCAAGCAAAAGCAGATCGAAGGGCTTCGGTATGTGCGGGACGAGTCCGACCGCCAGGGGATGCGCATCGCCATCGGCCTGAAAAAAGACCAGGTGTCCGGGGTGATCATCAACCAGCTGTTCAAGCACACCCAGATGGAGACCAGTTTCGGCATCATCTTTCTGGCCATTCTGAACAACCGTCCCCAGTTCTTCAACCTGAAGGAGATGCTGGAGCAGTTCATCATTCACCGCAAGGAGATTGTCATTCGGCGGACCCGGTATGACCTGCGAAAGGCCGAAGAGCGGGCCCATATCCTGGAGGGCCTCAAGATCGCTCTGGACAATCTGGATGAAGTGGTGGCCATGATCCGTGCCTCCAGAAACGCACCGGAGGCCAAACAGCGGCTCATGGAGGCGTTCAGGCTGACCGATATTCAGGCCCAGGCCATTCTCGACATGCGGCTTCAGCGGTTGACCGGCCTCGAACGGGAAAAGATCGTGGAGGAATACGAACAGGTCCTCAAGGATATCGCCTGGTTCAAAGAGATCCTTTCCAGCGAACGGCTGGTCCTCAACATCATCAAGGATGAGCTGACCGCCGTTCAGGATGAATTCGGGGATGAACGCCGGACCGAGATCGTGGAATCCACCCGGGAGCTCACCATCGAAGACATGATCGCCGAAGAGGATATGGTGGTGACCGTCTCCAAAAACGGATACATCAAGCGCAATCCCATTTCCCTCTATCAGAGTCAGCGCCGGGGCGGGCGCGGCAAAACGGCCATGGGGACCCGGGACGAAGATTTTGTGGAACTGCTGTTCGTGGCCTCCACCCATCACACCTTTCTCTTTTTCACCAATCAGGGAAAGGTTTACTGGTGCAAGGTTTATGAAATCCCCCAGGCGGGCCGGGCCAGCAAGGGCCGGGCGATCGTCAACCTGCTCAATTTCGAACCCGGCGAACGGTTGAGCACCGTGCTGCCGGTTCCGGAATTCGAACCCGGGTATTATATCATGACCGCCACCCGCAAAGGATTGGTGAAAAAGACCGATATCATGGATTACAGTCGACCCCGGGCCGGCGGCATCATCGCGGTGGATCTGGTGGAAGGGGATGAACTGATCGCGGCCCGAATCACCGACGGCACCTATAACACGTTTCTCGGCTCCTCCTCGGGCAAGTCGATCCGGTTCCACGAGTCGGATGTGCGTCCCACCGGCCGGGTTTCCCGGGGGGTGAGGGGGATGACCCTGGAAAATGACGACGTGATCGTGGGCATGGAGGTGCTGAGCTACGGTCAGACCCTGTTTGCGGCCACCGAAAACGGATACGGCAAACGGACCCTGATCGATGAGTATCCGGTGCAGAAACGGGGCGGCAAGGGGGTCATCACCATCAAGACCAACGAGCGAAACGGCAAGGTGGTGGCCATCCTGCTGGTGGAAGAAGAAAACGACGTCATGATCATGACCAACACCGGCAAACTGATTCGCATGCCGGTGTCCGGAATATCGGTGATCAGCCGCAATACTCAGGGGGTGAAGCTGATCGAAATGGACCCCGACGAACGCGCGGTGGGCGCCGCCAGACTGGCTGAAAAAGAGGTCGAGGAAGCGGACAAAGGGGTCGAGGAATAAAAGGAGATCGGGATGGAAAAGGCGAACGGCATGGACATCTCCCGAACCCGAATCGGCGTGGTGGGCGGCGGCAGCTGGGGAACCGCTCTGGCCAACCTGCTGGCGACAAAGGGTTTTCAGACTGAATTCTGGGTGTTTGAAGAAGAGGTTCGGGAGCAGATCGAGAAAGACCGGGAAAACAGAATTTTTCTTCCCGGATTCACCCTCTCGGAGAACCTGCATCCCACCAATGATCTGGCCCGGGTGGTGGCAAAAAAAGATCTGGTGCTGATCGTGGTGCCGTCCCATGTGATGCGGGAAGTCTCTTCCAAAATGTCCGCCTACATCGGTTCCGGCACGGTGCTGGTATCCGCATCCAAGGGGATTGAAAACGTCACCCACCGGACCATGACCGGGATTCTGGCAGAAACCCTTCCCCATCTGGACGGCACCCGCCTGGCGGCTCTGTCCGGACCCACTTTCGCCAAAGAGGTGGCCCGAATGGCGCCCTCCGTCATCACCGCGGCCTCCATGGATCCATCGGTGGCCGAATATGTTCAACAGATCTTCGCCACCCCCTATTTTCGGGTTTATACCAGCAGTGACCGGTTGGGTGTGGAGCTGGGGGGGTCGGTAAAAAACGTCATCGCCATCGCCGCGGGCATTATCGACGGGCTCGGGCTGGGGCTCAACACCCGGGCCGCCTTGATCACCCGCGGGCTGGCCGAAATTCGGCGGCTCGGAGTCCACATGGGCGCCAACCCCCGCACCTTCACCGGATCGGCCGGCCTCGGGGACCTGGTGTTGACCTGCACCGGTGATCTCAGCCGAAATCATACGGTGGGCAAAAAGATCGGTGAAGGAATGACGCTTAATGAGATTCTTGCCGAAATGCGAATGGTGGCCGAAGGCGTCAAAACCGCCAAATCGGTCTACAATCTGTCCCGAAAGCTGGGGGTGGAAATGCCCATCTCCCAGGAAATCTACCGGATTCTGTACGAAAATGTCTCGCCCCGGGAGGCCCTTCACCGGCTGATGACCCGGAACCTGAAACAGGAACTGGACGAATACTAACGGGAATATCTGATTTTCATGAGCGAGGGCGACAGCGGAAAAGGCGAGGGGCACCGGGAACGGCTGCGGGATAAATTTCTGAATGCCGGGCTCCAGGGGTTTCTCGACTATGAGGTGATCGAACTGCTGCTGACCCTGGCCACCCCGCGGAAAGACTGCAAAACCCCGGCCAAGGCGGCTCTGGAGCGTTTCAAAACCCTTCAGGGGGTGTTTGAAGCCTCCCCCGAGGAGTTGATGCAGGTCAAGGGGATCGGACCCAAGAACGTCCTCGGCATTCGCCTGATCAAGGCGGTGGCGGATCGCTACCTGGAACGAAAGGTGGTGGGGAAGCGCCCGATTCACAATGCCCGGGAATTGTTCGACTACCTCTATTTCAATATGAAAGACCGGCATCGGGAATGTTTCAAGGTGATCTTTCTGGATGCCCGGAATCAGGTGCTGGCCACCCGGACCCTGTTCGAGGGCACCCTGACCGCCAGCTCGGTCTATCCGCGGGAAGTGGTGCAGGCGGCCCTGGAGCACCGGGCCGCCTCTCTGATCTTCGCCCACAATCATCCCTCGGGGGATCCCAACCCGTCCCGGGAGGACATCGCCATCACCCGGCAGCTGGTATTCGCATGCCGGGTCATGGGGGTGACGGTCCACGAACACCTGGTGATCGGAGACAATACCTACTTCAGCTTTGCGGATCAGGGATATATATCGGAGATGAACCGGGATTTCGAACGCCAGGCATGAGCGGTGTTCCGGTCCGAACGGAAAAACGGATACGCGTATGACCCAAGATCAAAAAGAATGCCCGCCCTGTTTCGGTGACCTGGAAACCGTCTTCCCCATGGGGGCGGACGGGCTTCGCCATTCACCGCCTGAATGTATGCGGTGTGCCTGCAATACCGACTGCATGCGGCTCGGGCTCAGAGGGGGCGGCGGATTGACGGTTCGAGAAGAGACCCTGGACCGGGCTTATGCCTCGGGCGCCATCGGATTCTGGGAACGGTGGTCCCGGAAAAAGGCGCTTCACCTGCGGAAAAAAAATCGACCCCAAAAATCCGAAGGGTGAAGCCGCTTGTCAAAAACGGAATCGGACCGGTTTTTTGCGGCAGTAAAGGAGAAAAAAGTTAATCCATTCAGCTGAATACAGTCCACGACCGGCAGCTGACCAGACATCGAACGGAGCGGATATTGGCATTCTGGAGCATCAGGGAAGAACTGAGTCAGGCCAATCGATTGCGGCGGTCCTATTATGAACTGTTGAGGGACGAATTGGATCAATACATGACCCGGTATGCCTTGATCGATTCCTACCACAATTTCAGGAAAAGCAAGGTCCCCTATCCCTGGGTGGAAAAGCGGGAACTCAAACCCCGGGCCATTTTACCGGATCTCGAATACGAAGATCAGAACACCTTTCTGGTCATTTTCGTGGAAGACACCATCTCGGCCCGCCACAAGAAATACATTCGGTTTTTCGACCGCACCAAGACCACCAAGGCCAACCTTTTGCGAACCCAGTCTCTGCCTCTGGAAGGAAAACTCGACCGGTATCAGAAGTATTTGGAGTCGGCGAAATTTTTCGATTTTGTTCATGTGCTGCTGCCGGTCGATTATGCCCTGCTGATTCAGCGGGATGCCGCCACCCGGTCCCGGCACCGGTATAAACTGACCCACTTCCATGTGCGGATCGACTGGCCCATCGCCGAGGCGGCGGAAGATCTCGCTCGGTACCTGCGGTATATTTCCAAAGATCTGTACGAGAAGGGAGATAAGTACGCCGATGCCATCCAGAAAAAGTTTTTCGATTATTACGGCCTCCCGATGATGGTGGGCGGGCGCCGCACAGCCGCCTGTGTGGCGGCCCAATATCTGAGACGGCTGCCCTGCATTACCACGATTTACGCCGCCAGCAGTGAATCCCGGGCATTGCTTCAGTTTTCCGAAAAAGGGGTGACCAAGCTGATTCTCATGAAGTTCAAACCCGAGGAGGTGCGGGAAATCGCAGACAACAACCAGCTCTCTATGAAAAGCTTTGCAAAGAACTATGTGGTGACCCAAGAGGGAAAAGACAGCGTCTGCATTTTTCAGGTGACCTATTCTCACACGGCCTGGGCCCGGCCCCCGGATGACGGAAAACTTCGGGAGATCAAACCCGAGGTGAACTGGCTGAGTGTCGACACCCAGCACCTGGTGCCGCTGCCGGGGATTTGGCAGTATCCGCCGCTGCAGCTTAACATCATCTACACCTGATCGGTTTTCGGAGGTATATCCTGATCGTCCGGTGAGGAGGCCAGATCGATGATCAGAGCGTTTTCATCGCAGTTGGGAAATTTAACGCAGGCCATGCAATCGCTCCAGATTTTGAGCGGCAGTTCCGAACGGTCGATCAACCTGAAGCCGAGTTTTTGAAAAAAGCCGGGCCGGTAGGTCAGGGTAAAGACTTTTTTGATGCGGAAGGATTCGGCCTCGGCCAGAGCCTCCGCAACCAGGGCCGCTCCGATTTTTCGGCCCCGGAATTCGGGATGCACCGCCAAGGAGCGGATCTCCGCCAGATCCTCCCAGCAGAACTGAAGGGCGCAGCAGCCGATCATCTGCCCCGTGGACCGGTCTTCGCACACCCGGAAATCCCGCAGATGGTCGTAGAGCCGGCTTAAAGGCCGGGGGAGGAGTTCCCCTTTGGCCCCGTATCTCTGCAAAAGCGCATGAATCGCTTTCACATCTCGAATAGTGGCTTTTCGAATCATAGCGGAGGGTGTTATATCATGGATAGGGCCGGGAGCAAGCGGGAAAATGAGGCGGCGGCCGACCGCGGGCTCTTCGGCGGAATGGGAATCGCATTTTCGATTCAGAATCATTTTTTGTGCGCAGGTGGCCCATGAAAAAAGAGATGATCTTCGTCCTGATAACGCTCTTAGCGGTCCTATCGCTCACCGGTTGTGTTCGGCCCCGCAGCGGCGGAGGGGCCGAAAGCCGGAAACCCTCTGTCTATGAGAAAGTTCCGGTCGCACCCTCAAATGAGGAGATTCGATCGGTCCCGCCTTACCGGCAGACATCCGACGCTTTTTACATCAGCCTGAATTCCATCCTTCATTTGGCGAGAATGTCGGTGCGGGAAACGGTTGCCGAAAGAGAACCGCTTCCCAAGCATTCGGATTCGGCGGATCAGGATCAAAGAATCGCCACCAAACCCCTGCAAATTATGATGCCGCCCCCGCCGCTGATTATGCGGAAAGCCCCTCCCAAACCCTCCGGGCCTGCAAATTGGGAAACCGAATACTATGGAACCCGGCCGGAAGCGCTGTTTGAGGCGGCGTTTTACCTTTATCATGAAATGGATTACGAAAAAGCGCGGAAGGCCTTTGGCGCATTTATAGACCGGTTTCCGAACCACCGCCTGACCGATCAGGCCCAATACTGGATCGGAGAATGCTACTATGCTCAACGCCTGTACCGGGAAGCCGGTGACGCCTATCGACAGGTCCTGACCCGATTCAATACCGGCAACAAGTTCGCCGACGCCTTCTTTAAAACCGGCCTCTGCTTTCACCGGCTGAATTCGCACCGCCAATCAGAGGAATACTGGAACCGCCTGATTCAACGATTTCCCCACAGCCGGGCCGCCGAACTGGCCAGACGGTTTATGGCGAATTCCGCCCTTTCTTAAAGAAGTTGTGCCCCGAATAACAATAAAATCAAAGGAAATATCCTATTTTCTTTAAAACTGCTTCGCAGCATACATGAAAAAGGAGAAAAAAATGAGCCATCACCATCCCCACGGCCACGATCACGATCATTCCCACGAAGACACCCAAAGCGGCACTTTGAGTTTTGAAGAGAAAATGTCCAAGCTGATCGATCACTGGCTTCAGCACAATACCGATCACGCCAAATCCTACCGGGAATGGGCGGAGAAGGCCCGGGACCACCAGCTCGAAGGGGTGAGTGACATTCTTGAAGATATCGCCGCTACGACCCTGGCTATGAACAGAAAATTCGAGGATATCGGAGAGAAGATCAAGAAGAAATAGGGTCGGGAAGCCCTTCCCAGGTGAAAATTTTGGGATCCATCAGGGCGTTGCAGGCCCGGGCGACCCGCATGGATTCGGTGTGGAATACATTGAGAAGCCCGTAGGTCAGACCGGAAGCGGCCAGCATGGGGAGATAGGCCGCTTCCACCAGCAGCTTCCGGTCTTTGGGGCCCGGGCCGGTGATCAGATTGGAGACACCGGCAATGGTCCGGACCGGAAACCCCAGCAGGTCGGGCAGGCTCCGCAGGACCGACAGGATGGCCATGTCCTGCTGATGGCCGTTTTCCCACATCAGCGGGGCGATCACCGGGTCGATGATCAGCCGGTCTTCCGGAAATCCCGTCTGCTGAAAAGCGCCGAAGAGTTCCACTGCGATATTGAGCCGCTCTGCTTCATCGGTCGGCACGTGGCTGTTGGGGTAGAGCAGATAACCGATGATATCCGCATCATACCGGCCGGCCAGCGGCAGAATGGATTCCAGTTTGGCCGGTTCCAGGGAAAAGCCGTTGATGATGGCTTTGCCGCGAACGGTTTCGAGGCCCGCCTTCAACGCCGCGGGATTGGCGGTGTCCAGCAGAATCGGCAGATCGGCGGCCGACTGCACCGCCTCCACCAGAAACCGCATCCGCCGGTCGGGGTCCCGGGTCAGCGGGCCGGGATTGATGTCGATGGCCTCCGCTCCGGCCGCCGCACAGCGGGAAACCAGCCCCTGAATCGGCTCCGGGTTCATGTCTTGGATCGCCATCTCCACGATGGGATTGGTGATGGTGAGGTTGTCCGCAACCAGAATCATGGATTTTTCTCCGTATCGTTTCCAGCAGTGTGCCAAGTAATCCAGTGAGAGCGCCAGGGTTTTATACGAAAAAACCTCCAGCGAAACAACCCCGGAGGATTCCCCACAGGATGGCTGCCCACAAAATGGAAGAGAGTATCATCAGATCACAGGCCTTGCGAATATCCCCGATCCTCACCTTTCCGAAGCCAATCCCGATATAGGGTTTATGGACTATTTTTCCATGATACACATTGGGGCCGCCGAGGCGAATGCGCAAGGCGCCGGCGAAGGCCGCTTCGGGAAACCCGGCATTCGGGCTGGCGTGACGCCGGCCTTCCCGCCGGGCGGTGGTCCAGGCGGATCGGCCTTTTTTCGCCAGAATCTGAGCGCTCCATGCGATCACCGGCGCCGACAGCCGGGCCGGAATAAAATTGGCGGCGTCATCGATGCGGGCGGCTGCGGCGCCGAAATTCCGGTAGGTCTCGTTTTTGTAGCCCACCATGGAATCGAGGGTGTTGATCATTTTGTAGGCCATCACCAGGGGGCCGCCCCCGAGGGCCGCGAAAAAAAGCGGGGCGATGACCCCGTCCACCAGATTTTCGGCCACCGTTTCCACCGCGGCCCGGGCCACCCCTTCCTTGGAGAGGTTCCGCACATCCCGGCCCACGATCAGAGAAAGCTTCTCCTTGGCCCGTTTCAGATCCCCTTCCACCAGAATGCCGTGGATTTCCATGGCCGCCGATTCCAGCGCTTTTGCGGAGATGCAAAAATAGATCATCAGCACCTCCAGGCCGATGCCGACCCCGGCATGGATTCGCCGGGCCAGGTTCAGCGCCCCTTCGGCTGTTCCCCAGGTCATCAGAATCAGGGTGACCGCAAACAGGCCGCCTGCGGTCGTCAGCCCGATCGGCGGCCTTTTCGACAGCCGGCGAAATCGGGGTTCGAATATCTCGATGGCCTTTCCCATGAACCGAATGGGGTGGTGGCGAAATTGCGGGTCGCCGAAAACCAGGTCGAGAAAAAATGCGAGGGGAAGGGTAAACCAGGTCATGCGTTCAGGGGGACCGTACCGGTTTCCGTGTCAGGGAGCCGTTCCACATCCACCGAGACGGCGAGTTGATGGGTGCCGCCGCTGAAGATGATGCCCTTCAGGGGGGAGACATCGGCGTAATCCCGGCCCCAGGCGGTCGTGATGTGCTGATCCCGGGGAATGATGTTGTTGGTCGGATCGAAATCGACCCAGCCGACCTCGGGGATAAAGGCCGAAAACCAGGCGTGGGAGACATCCGCGCCCTTGAGGCGCTCTTTGCCGGGGGGAGGCAGGGTTTCGATGTATCCGCTCACGTACCGGGCCGCCAGGCCCAGGGAGCGCAGACAGCCGATGGCCACCTGGGCGAAATCCTGGCAGACGCCCCGCTTGTGTTCGAGCACATGGGAGAGCGGAGTGGCGACGGTGGTGAACCCCGGCACGAACTCGAAATCCCGATGGATGCGGACCATTAAATCATTGACCGCTTCCGGAAGCGGGCGTCCCGGGAAAAAGGAGGCCTCGGCGTAGTCTTTCAGGTCGTCGGTGACGGCGATGAGCGGGGAATCGATGGTGAACTGACCGGCCTCGATAATCTCGGGGGAGGACGGGGTGCGGAATGTGTCCCGGGCTTTTTCCCAGGGCTGACCGGCGCCGGGGAGAGGCTCCGCTTCCGGGGGGGTGATCCGCACATGACTGGAGACCGTCACCGTGAGCTGCCGGTGAGGCTGCTGAATGGAAAAATAGCAGACCCGGTTGCCGAAAAAATCGGTCCGTTCCCGAAAGGCCGACGGCGGCGGGTCCACCACCACCCGGCTGCCGGCGCACTGCTGGCGGGGCAGGTTCCGAGGCAAGAGCTTGACCTCGTTCTGGCAGAGGCTCACCGGTACGCTGTAGAGATAACGGGTCTGATGGATGACGCGGTAGTTCATTCCACCGGCTCCGCCGGTTTTGAGACCAGATGCTGGGATTCCTGGGTATGGCTGAAATAGGTCTTGGACAGGGCGTCCGAAATTCGAATCAGGAGGTTTCGAAGGCTGACCAGCAACCCGTCCAGCTTCTGGTACATGCCGGTTTTTTCCACTACCCGGGCCAGAGAAGCGGTGTTGGACAGCCGCAGCCGGGTGTATGCCTTGAGGGCCAGTTGCTGCTCCTCGCTGAGCTGATGGCCCACCGCCTCCCGGGGCAGGTCCTGAATATGTTCCCGAAGCCGGACCAGCTGGTACATCAGGGCCCGGGGATTGTTCTCATCCATCAGCACCAGATCCAGAACGGTGGCCGGTTCCAGGTAAGAGCGGTACCGCCGGCGGTAGGTGATGATGTTCTCGGTGGTGATCAGGACCGCCTCCAGCATCAGGTGGGCCAGGGGCGTATCGTGGCGCCGGACCAGTGTCTGCCGGAAAAAATCGATGAACATGAGGGCCCGTTCGATCCGCCGGCCGATGTCCAGCAGCATCCATCCCGGTTCCCTGGACATGCTCTCCATCGACAGACCGGCCAGGGCCATCAGATCGGTGATGAGCCGGTCGAGGTTATGGATGATGTATCTCGGGTTGAACCCGGGCGGATCCTGCAGGGCGGTCCAGTGCTCCTCGATGTCGTTGACCACCCGCCAGGTGTCGGTGGACCACCGGTCCCGCACCGCATAGGCGGCGTTCAGGGTGAACTGAAGGGTCGAGGAAAGGCTGCCGGGATGTTTGGCGTTTTGAATCACAGCGGCCAGGTCCGCCTCCGGCCGGGCGGAAAGGGGTTTGCCGGATGGATCCCGGTCCGGTTTGCGCGGAAAAACGATAAGGCTCAAGGCCCGGGTCAGCTGATTCAGGCAGGCGGCGTCGGCTTCGTCCCCGAACCGGTCGCTTTCGCTGTAATGGTGCAGGGTGGTCCGCAGCATTCGGGCGATGGACTCGCTTCGCTCCGCATACCGGCCCACCCAGAAAAGGTTTTCCGCGGCCCGGCTGGGCAGAATGGAGCTGCTTTTGAGGGTGCGGTCGAGGCGGCTGGTCTGAAGCCAGAGGCTGACATGGGGTTGGGGCTTGGCCGCGATCACCCAGGTGTCTTTGAGGGTGCCGCCGGCTTCTCCGGAAATGGCCGAATCGGACTTGTTCGAGGCGCTTCGGGCGATTCCGCCGGGCATGACGGCGTACCCTTCCTCCCGGGCGATCAGAAACGTCCTCAGCACCGCATGTCGGGGCGTGAGGCGATCCCCCGACAGGATCGGAGCGGTGGAAAAATCGACCATTTCCTGGCCGATATACCGGTGGGGCCGGAACCGGATCCGTTCCCGCCAGGTGCGGCGCTCGGTTTTGCTGAGCAGGGGGCCGAACACGGTCCGGGGGCGTTCATTCCGGTGAATGGTCTTGATGATGAGAGAATTCAGGTGTTCCAGAACATAACTCATATCCGGCTCCCGACCACACCACCAGGTGGGCGGCGAGGGCAGGATCAGATCCTGGTTTAAAAAGTGACGGGCGATTTGAGGAAGAAAAGCGCTCAGCCCGGCGTTTTCCAGAATACCGGCGCCCGGCGGATTGGCCAGCACCACGTTCTCTCGACGGACCGCCTCCAGCAGCCCGGCCACCCCGAACCGGGAGTCCTGGCGCAGTTCCAGCGGGTCGCAGAGATGGTCGTCCACCCGGCGCAGGATGACATCCACCAGCTGCAATCCCTCCAGGGACTTGAGCCAGACAAACCCGTCCCGCACCGTCAGGTCTTCTCCCTGCACCAGGGTATAGCCGAGATAGGCGGCCAGATAGGCATGCTCGAAATAGGTGTCTTCGCCCGGCCCCGGGGAAAGGATCACGATGCGGGGGTTTTCTTTGCGGTGGGGCGCGACGGCGGCCAGCTCCGAGCGAAGATCGCGAAAGAAATTGGAAAGCCGGGTGACCTTGCACTCCCGGAACAGGCCGGGAAAAACATGGGCCATGGCGGTTCGGTTTTCCAACGCATATCCGATGCCGGTGGGGTTTCGGGCATGGTCGGCCAGGACCCAGAGGCGCTGGTCCGGCCCCCGGGCGAGATCCGCACCATAGATGAGCAACTGATGGGCGCCGTCCAGCCGAATTCCGTCGCATTGACGAATGAACCCGTCGTGGCGGTAGATCAGATCCAGAGGCAGAACGGACTCTTTGATCAGGGTTCGGTTCCCGTAGAGATCCCCCAGAATGAGATCCAGCACTCGGGCCCGCTGGTCCAGCCCGGATTCCACGGCGGCCCAGTCTTCTCTTCCCAGAATGAGGGGGATGGCGTCCAGGGTCCATTCTCGATGCACCCCGTGGGGATCTCCGTGAATATTGTAGGTGATTCCGTTTTCCCGAAGCATGCGCAACACTTCCTGGTGGTTTCTCCCCAGTTCGTCGCATCCCATCGCTTCAATGACGCGGATGTAGGGCTCCCAGTGGCGGCGCACCCGTCCCTGTTCATCCCACATTTCATCGTAGGCCTCGGACAGCCGGGAATAGGTGTTGCACATGCCGGGCCGGTCGGCAGCGCCGGGCGGGCTTGTTTCAGCGGTCGGTGGAGCGGTCATGGCCGGTCTCTCCTGTCTTGATCGCCCAAGATCATCGCCGAAGATCCAGGGTATACGGGTATTCCGGGTTGGGCTCCTCGGGCGGCGGCGACATGGGGCCGGGGGGATGCCCCTCCGGCAGAAACCGGCCTTGGGCCATGGCCTCGGGCGGCGGCTGAATCACCCCCGGGGTGTGGCCGTGGCTCCGGAAACGGGTGACCCGTCGGGCTTCGGCCTCATAGGCGTTGACCGGAAAGGTGTCGTAACTGCGGCCGCCGGGGTGGCTCACGAAATAGGTGCATCCGCCCACCGACCGGCCGTTCCAGGTGTCGATGACATCAAACACCAGCGGTGAGTGGACCCCGATGGTGGGATGCAGGGCCGACGGCGGCTGCCAGGCCCGGTACCGGACCCCGCCCACGTATTCCCCGTGGGCGCCGGTGTTGTGAAGCCGCACTCGGCGGCCGTTGCAGGCCAGAACGTACCGGGAGTCGGTGAGCCCTTCGGCTTTGACCTGAAGCCGTTCCACCGAGGAATCGACAAACCGGCTGGTTCCGGATCGGGTGACCTCTTCTCCCAGGACATGCCAGGGCTCGATGGCCATGCGAAGCTCGATGCGAATGTCTTTGATGTGAACGGTTCCGTAATGGGGAAACCGGAATTCAACGAAAGGGGCGAGCCATTCCATGCGGAAGGGGTACCCGGCCTCCTGGAGTTCAAGGGTCACCTCCCGCAGGTCGGCCTGAACATAATGGGGCAGCAGAAACCGGTCATGAAGTTCGGTGCCCCAGCGGACCAGCCGGCGCCGGTAGGGCGCTTTCCAGAACCGCGCGATGAGGGTGCGAAGCAGGAGCATCTGAACCACGCTCATGCGGGCGTGGGGCGGCATGTCGAAGGCCCGGAACTCCACAAGCCCCTGCTGGCCGCTGAGGCTGTCCGGGGAATAGAGCTTGTCGATGCAGAACTCGGCCCGGTGGGTGTTGCCGGTGATGTCCACCAGCAGATGCCGGAGCAGCCGGTCCACCAGCCAGAACGGGGGGGCCTGATGACGGTCCAGCTCCCGGAACGCGATTTCCAGTTCATACAGCTGCTCGTGGCGGCCTTCATCCACCCGGGGGGCCTGACTGGTGGGCCCGATAAAGAGGCTGGAGAAGAGATAAGAGAGGCCGGGGTGGTGCTGCCAGTAGGTGACCAGGCTTCGAAGCAGATCGGGTCGCCTCAGGATGGGGCTGTCCGCCGGTTTGAGCCCGCCGATGGTGACATGATTGCCGCCGCCGGTGCCGGTGTGCCGGCCGTCCACCATGAATTTTTCGGTGGCCAGCCGGGAGAGCCGGGCTTCCTCATAAAGGGTGACGGTGTTGTCCACCAGCTCCTTCCAGTTTTTGGCCGGGTGGATGTTGACCTCGATGACGCCGGGGTCCGGAGTGACCAGGAGCTTTTCCAGCCTGGGGTCCTGGGGCGGTTCGTATCCTTCCAGGATGACCGGGGTTTCCAGTGCTTTCGCCGCGGCTTCCACGGATGCGACAATGTCCAGGTAGTGTTCCAGGTGGCCCACCGGCGGCAGGAAGATATGGATGCGGCCTTCCCGGGCCTCGACGCAGAGGGCGGTGTGGGTGATTTCTATTTCCTTCCCTTCTTCCTCCCTTTGGTCCGAATGAGGGTCCTGAGGCACAGGTTCGGGCCTCGAAAGATTCTGTCCGGCTCCTCTTTGAGCCACCGTTTCATGGAGGTCGGGCAGGGGCGGGAAATCATCCAACAGAGACCGCTCGGGCATCGGCGACCGTTTTTCCTCGGCCATCCAGGGCAAGGCGTCCAGAGGAAGCCGCAATCCCATCGGGGAATCCCCGGGGGTGAGATACATCCGCTCCCGCCGGAATTCCCAGGGACTGCTCTCCCATCCTTCACGCTTGAAGTTCCACCGAACCGGCAGGGTGAACCCGACAGGGGCTCCGGGGTCTCCGGCCAGAATGCGGGCCAGGCGCCGCCGTTCCAAGGGATCTTTGAGATCCGTCTTCAGGGGGTCGATATTGGTAGGCAAATTGCCTTCGGTCCAGAGCAGATAATAAGGATCTTCATATCCCGGAACGATATACTCCGCCGGGATGGAAAGCCGCCGGGCGAGGTCCGCCATGAATTGTTCCGCATCTTTGATTCCGAACCCGTAGTTTCGGGTTTCGTCCGCCAGCATTTGGGGGTTTCGCCACATGGGCGCCCCGTCCCTGCGCCAGAAGCAGCCCAGCTTCCATCGGGGCAGGGGTTCACCGGGATACCACTTGCCCTGGCCGTAGTAAAGCATGTCGTTCGCCCCGAAGGTCTTGTTGAGCCGCCGAACCAGGTCGCCGGCCAGTTTTCGCTTGAGGGGACCGTCGGCGGTGAAGTTCCATTCCGGAGATTCCATGTCGTCGATGGAGACGAAGGTGGGTTCTCCGCCCATGGAGAGCCGCACGTCTCCGTTCACCAGGTCCTGCTCCACCTGTTCGCCCAGGGCGTTGACCGCGGCCCATTGGGCGTCGGTGTAGGGTTTGGTGACCCGGGGATCCTCATGGATGCGGCGGACCGAGTTGTCGAAGCTGAATTCCACCTCGCACTTGTCGGTGGCTCCGGTCACCGGCGCGGCGCTGACCGGATCGGGGGTGCAGGCCAGGGGGATGTGGCCTTCCCCGGCAAAGAGACCCGAGGTGGGGTCGAGGCCGATCCAGCCGGCGCCCGGTACATAGACCTCGGCCCAGGCATGAAGGTCGGTGAAATCGGCCTTGGGTCCCGAAGGGCCGTCCAGGGATTTGAGGTCGGCGGTGAGCTGAACCAGATATCCGGACACGAACCGGGCCGCCAGCCCCAGGTGGCGGAGTATCTGCACCAGAAGCCACCCGGTATCCCGGCAGGAGCCCAACCCCTTCTCGAGGGTCTGCTCGCAGGTCTGAATGCCGACCTCCAGGCGAACCGTGTAGGCGGTGTCTTTCCAGAGTTGCTGATTGAGTTCGACCAGGAAGTCGACCATCCGCTTTTCCGACCGGTCCACCTTGGACATCCATTTCTGAAGAAGCGGACCGTTCTCCTTTATCTCCAGATAGGGGATCAGCTCTTTTTTCAGTTGCGGCGTATAGGAAAAGGGAAAATTCTCGGCATACTCCTCCATAAAAAAATCGAAAGGGTTGATCACCGTCATATCCGCCACCAGATCCACCTCGACATACAGTTCCCTGGCCGGTTCCAGAAACACCACCCGGGCCAGATAGTTGCCGAAGGGGTCCTGCTGCCAGTTGATGAAATGGTTTTCCGGCCGGATGGTCAGGGAGTAGGCTTCGATCGGGGTTCGACAATGAACCGCCGGCCGAAGGCGGAATGTATGGGGAGACAGCGACACCAGCCGGTCGTAGGTGTAATGGGTTTTGTGATTGACGGCCACGCGAATGGACATGAGATCTCCTTATGTATATGCCCGCCGGTTCGGCCGGCACGCCGATGAGAACGGGTGTTGCGGGTTTGAGTGCATCCGATTTTTTTAATATGATTCAGTGTGAAAAAGCAAGTTCTATTCCGTTGAATACCCCGGCCCGAAATCGGCGGTTTGCGAAAGACTCCGGAATTGCGCACCTGTCAAGGAAGGGCGAAATTTTACAAAAGTGTAGATAATCGGGGTCCGATTTTACTTTTTTGCAGGTGTCTGGTATGCTGGGTTATCTTTCATCACCGTGTTGCCCGGCGTTGCCGAATTCAGGGCGGGTGAATCGGATCGGTAATCGGGGTATGATTTTTGCTGCTTTTATATTCCTGGCGTTTCCCATTGATCTGAATGATCTGAATGATCTGAATGATCTGAATGATCTGAATGATCTGAATGATTGGGTTGATCTGATTTTCCCGGTGATACGGAAAAAAATTATGGACGGCTGAAAAAGAGTGTTGAATTCTCACAACCGCCGTGCAGGTTCCATTCGAGACAGGAGGGGCATGAATGAGTTTCAGCGGATATGATATCGGACCTTTTTATGACGAAATGTTTGCATCGCCGGCGGAACCGCGGGACGGCACCCGGCTGATGGTGGAAAAGATCGAATCGCTTCCGTCCGGAGAGTTGAAGCGACGCCAGCGGACGGCAGAGCAGGCGCTCTTCGACTCCGGGATCACCTTCAATGTGTACGGCAGCGGCGAAGGCACCGAAAAGATCTGGCCCTTCGACATCATTCCCCGCATTGTGGATGCCCAGGAATGGTACTGGATCGAAAAGGGCCTGAAGCAGCGCATTCGCGCCCTGAACCTTTTCATCGACGATGTCTACCACGATCAGAAAATCGTCAAAGACGGCGTGATTCCCGGTGATCTCATCCTTACCGCCGAAGGGTATCTGAAACCCTGCGACGGTCTCAATCCCCCCGGGCACATCTGGGCCCATGTCACCGGCACCGATCTGGTTCGGGACGAAAAAGGGCAGATCTATGTGCTGGAAGACAATCTTCGGTGCCCCTCCGGGGTCTCGTATGTGATCGCCAACCGCCGGCTCCTGAAGCGGACCTTTCCCGAGGTCTTTACCGCGTCCCGGGTCAAGCCGGTGGATATCTATCCGGCGAAACTCCTCGACATGCTCTATTCCATCGCCCCGGCCGGAATGCGCACCCCGGTGGTGGCCCTGCTCACCCCCGGCATCTATAATTCCGCCTATTTCGAACACTCCTTTCTGGCCCATGAAATGGGAATCGAGTTGGTGGAGGGCCGGGACCTGGTGATCCAGGACGGATTCGTCTGCATGAAAACCACCCGGGGGCTTCAGCGGGTGGATGTGATCTATCGGCGAATCAATGACGATTTTCTCGATCCCAAGGCCTTTCGTAAAGACTCCCTTCTCGGTGTGCCGGGTATCCTGGAGGTTTTTCGGAAAGGCCGGGTGGCCATGGCCAACGCGCCGGGGACCGGGGTGGCCGACGACAAGGTGATCTACGCCTATGTCCCCAAAATGATCAAATACTACCTGGGGGAGGAGGCGATCATTCCCAACGTACCCACCTACCTTTGCTGGGAGGATTCGGCCCGAAAACATGTATTGGACAACCTGGATTCCCTGGTGGTCAAAGCGGCCAATGAATCGGGCGGATACGGCATGCTCATCGGTCCGGTGTCCACCGCTTCCGAAAGGGATGTCTTCGCGGAAAAGATCAAGTCCAAACCGAGAAATTTCATCGCCCAGCCCGCCCTGGGCCTTTCCCGGTCGCCGGTCATCATCGGAGACGGGTTCGAGGGGCGGCATGTGGACTTGCGGCCGTTTATCCTTTACGGCGAGGATATCTGGGTGTTGCCGGGCGGACTGACCCGGGTGGCCCTTCGCAAGGGGTCTCTGGTGGTCAATTCTTCCCAGGGCGGCGGCAGCAAGGACACCTGGGTGGTGGACGGGCCGGAGGAGGATTCCGATACGGAGCGGGACGCCACCCTGATGACACAGTCACAAACACAAGACGGGAGCGGAGAATATGCTGAGCAGAGTTGCTGAAACCCTTTACTGGTTGAGCCGATATCTGGAACGGGCCGAAAACATATCCCGTTTCATCGAGGTGAGCTGGCACATGACCCTGGATCAGCCGGGTCAGGAGGAATGCCGGGAATGGGGGGCCCTGGTCTCCACCACCGGGGACAATTCCCGGTTTTTCGAACGCTATAACGCCACCACCAAGAAAAACGTCATCTCTTTTCTGATGTTCGACACCGAGTACCCCAATTCCATCATCTCCTGCCTGCGGGCCGCCCGGGAGAACGCCCGGACCGTCCGGGAGATCATTTCATCGGATCTCTGGGAGCAGATCAACGCCTTTTACCACATCATCGAGGGAGCCGGTAAAAACCAGGGCCATGTCTATGAAAACCCTTATGATCTGTGCCAGCAGATCAAACTTCGCGGCATGATGCTGGGCGGAATCGGAAATGATACCATGAGCCACGGTGAGGGATGGCATTTCTGCCGCCTGGGACGCTTTATGGAGCGGGCGGACAAGACCTCTCGGGTGCTGGACGTCAAATATTTCACCATCTTACCCAGCCTCAACTACGTGGGCACCGCATACGACGACGTGCAATGGGCGGCCCTGCTTCGGGCCACCGACGCCCTGGATGCCTACCGGCAGGAATACGGCCGGATCAACCCGTCCAATGTGGCCGAATTTCTGGTGTTCAGCCGGGAATTTCCCCGTTCGGTTCTCCACTGCCTCGGGGTGGCCCAGCGATCCCTGCACGCCATCAGCGGCACCCCCATGGGCGCCTTTCGAAACCGTGCGGAGCAGATCCTGGGGCAGCTTTCCGCGGAACTGGCCTACACCAACATCAAATCGGTGTTCGACAAAGGACTGCACGAATTCAACGACCAGCTCCAGATCGAAATCAACCGCATCAACGACGCCATCTCCCGGTATTTTTTCGGATACGACCCCGAGGAGTTCAAAGAGGCGGGATAAAGCGGGGAGGTCGGTCCCGGTCTCAGTGACCGACCTCCTTCCACCAGATTCGTTCGAACCCGAGGGACACCACCGCATATCGCCGCAGTTTCAGGTCGCCGTGTTTTTTCTCCAGCGAATCGCCGTATTTTTTCACCTGATCCCGGGCGGTTTCCATTTGTGAAATCATGGCGGGAATGGATCGGAGTTCTTCGGCTGTAAGCTTTTTCGCTTTTTCACCGGTTACACCCGCATCACCCAGTTTGACATACTTGAACTCGATCAGGATGTCCAGTATCTCAAACCGGCGCATATCCGGTCGAACGATCATGGTCAGATCGGCATATCCCCTGCCGGTTTCCCGCTCCGAGTCCATGATATAGAGGATATCGTTGTACAAAAGGGTCAGAAATGCGGTTTTAACCGTCAGTTCATTGGCCCATTTGTAATCCGGGTTGTGGAATACCTGAAAATAGCGTTGCTCGACGAACCTGCATAACGGTTCTATATTCCCTTTTGTATAGAGGCTCTCTGCTGCATATTTACCCTCGTCCCGATCGTCCGGTTCCGGCAACAGCATCCGCTGAATTCGGTCTACATACAGGCCCCGCATCACCAGATTGGGAATCCGCAAAGCCAGTTTTCCGTCAAAACGTACGCTGGAAATGGTCAGCACACCGAAATAATAGAGGAATGAAGCCAAAAAAGCGTAATCCCTGCTGTTGTCCGTGAGAATGTCCCGAACGCCAAAGCGATCTGAGATGTCCGTAATCGTCAGAGGCTCTGTTTCACGTGTGATATTCAGAAGCATTTGCCGCCCTCGGGGCAATTGAGCCGCATATTCCAGCTTCGCCTCATCCGTGGCAAGATTGGCATCCAGCATCTTTCGAGGATATTTGCCGTATCTGGACAGATGTTCGGCGAAATAGATGGTCAGGGTCGGGTTGTAGATCCGCTGTTCGGATTCGGGTGAAAAGGTGAATCCATTATAGTAGGTCCGCATCAAGCCAATGGCTTCGGCGGTGTTTTTTACCTCGGCTTCAGAATCTTGAGCTATTTTTTCTATCAGTTCGGTCACTTCGGATTCATCAAATCCGCATAAATCATTAAATTCCGGAAGAAGATAGATGTTTTTGGCGATATTGAATCCGCTGGTAATATCGCTCATCACGACGGGGGAGACGCCGGTGATGAAAACCCGGTCGATGCCGCCTTCTCCGGCCGCCGATTTGACCGATTTGAAAAGGGTCTTCAGAGGCCCTTTTTCATGGACCAGGGCTTTGTAGGCATCCTGTTCATCCCGAATGCCGGTCATGACCTCATTGGCGAAATTATCGTATTCATCGATCAGCAAATAGAGCGGATGCGCTGTTTGCCGAATCGAGGAAATCAGTGAGCGAAGGGAGCTGACGGCATTGTTTTCATTGACTTCAACGGGTTCGCTCAGAAATGATTTGTAATTGACAATGAATTCCTTGATGCACGAATTGACATGGTCAAACAGCGCCTGCCGGATATCTTTGATGGTTCCGGTGGGATCGACGCATGAGAAATCCCACTGAAGGATAAAATGCCGGTTTTGAAGAGGCGTCGGATCTCGGCCGATTTTCAGATGGCCGAAGAGTGCTTCGAATTCATCTTTCCGCGCCACGTCATAATAGTTGCGAAGCATGGAAAGCAGAAGGCTTTTTCCGAACCGGCGCGGGCGGATAAAGAGCAGGTATTTGCCCGTATCTTCCAGCAAAGGAATTCGATCGGTTCGATCGCAGTAATAAAATTCTTCTGTAATCAGGGCATGGAAATCGCTGATGCCGTAAGGGAATTTCATGCCGGGCTCCTGTGGGATTCTGGGTTTCAGGGAGACCCAAAACATATCAGGAATGATACGGGATGGAAAGTGGAAAGCACATTCAGGCCATGATCCCCGTTTCGGCCTATCCTTCAGGCTTAGCCGAAACGAGAATTAATCTCCGCATTTACAAGAAAGCGTCGGTGGAAAATTCGTCGGGTGAAGCCCCTTACTTTATCGCAAGCAGCCGTTCCGTCACCCGGTGGTTGATATCGGCGGTTTTGAGTGAAATTCGGATAAATTGATCCGACAGCCCCTCGAAATTGGCGCAGTTGCGGATCAGGATGCGGTGGCGGGCCAGAGCGGCGCAGATCTTCTCTGCGGTATGCCCCTGAAGCAGGCGAATCAGAATGAATGAGGTGCAACTGGGGAAGGATAATAGGCCGGGATGGCTTTCCAGGTTTGCCGCCAGGCGCTGCCGTTCTTCTTCCAAAAATCGCCGGGTATGTTGAATAAAAGCATCGGTTTCCTCCCGATGGGTCATCAAATGAATCACCGCCTGCTGGGCCAGGCTGTTGACGCTCCAGGGCAGGAAATAGCGCTTCATCTGTTGGATGATGGGTTCCGGCGCCGCCAGGAACCCGATTCGAAGCCCCGGCACTCGAAATATCTTGGACATGGAATGCAGCACCACGGCATTCGGAAGGTCCGTTCCAAGCAGTGTGTGGTCTTCCTCCCGGTCCACAAAGGAAAGATAGGATTCATCGATGATGAACCGGGTTTCCGGAAATGCCCGACACAGGGATTCGAGGGCATCACCGGTGATGAGTCGCCCGGTGGGATTGTTGGGATTGCAGATGAAAACGGTATCGAACCGGCCGGCATTCCGGGCCAGTCGCGCCATATCCGTATGAAATCCGTCGGCTTCCTCGGTGAGGAAGTATTCAAAGGGGACCCGGTGCATGCGGCAGGCGTCGGCGTAGTCGGCATAGGTCGGTCCCAGGATCAGCACCCGGCGGGATGCCAGCGCCCGGGGCAGGGCATGAATGAACTGGGTGGTGCCGTTGCCCGCCAGGACCCGGGCGGCCGGCAGGCCATACCGTTCGGCAAAGGCGCCCACGGCCGCACCCGAGTCGACTTCCGGAAGAGCCTTGATGATATCCAGATGATTTTTCAGGTGGTCCAGGAGACCGGGCGGCGGACCCAGGGGGTTGACATTGCTGCTCATGTCGATGATCTCCTCGGGGGCGCACCCGAGGCGAAGGGCCAGATGGTAGA
>JAABSQ010000092.1 GCA_011390315.1 Desulfobacteraceae bacterium | reverse complement strand
GGGTAAAGCCCCATTTGCCGAGACCGTATTCGGATTCCAGCCCGTCGAAGAGCAGTTTATGAAAATGGGTATTCTCTATGATCGGAAAGGTGACCCCGAAGACGGTGTATACACCCGAGGCCACGAAGTACTGGCCGATGGCGATGGCCTTCTCGCTCATATACTCGGGGGCCGCGCCGGCCACCGGCAGATCGGCGATGCTTTCGCCCAGGCCGCCTTCGTTGACCATGGCGGTGCAGGCGATGAGAATCCGGCTGTTGTCGACGCAGGAGCCCAGCCCCAGTACCGGCGGCATGCCGACGGTTTCACATACCTCTTTGAGACCCGGGCCCGCCAGATGGGCCGCTTCGGGGGAGAGAAGTCCGGCCTTGGCCAGGGCTACCTGGGAACATCCGGTCTGGACCACCAGAACGTCGTTTCGGATCAGCTCTTTGACTAGTTCCACATGGACCCAGTCTTGCTTCACTCGCGGGTTGGTGCAGCCGACCACGCCGGCTACGCCCCGGATTCTGCCGTTGATGATGTTGTCGTTCAACGGAGTGTAAGATGCCCGGAAGGAGCCGCCCAGCATGTAGTTGACATACTCATGGGAGAACCCGTGCACACCCATATTGGTAATCTTGGGAATCTCGATGGGATGTTTCCGGTTCTTGAACCGGCTGATCGCTTTAATGACCAGTTCGTCGGTGCATTCGCTGGGTTTGTCCTCATGGAATTCCATGTGGATGGCGCCTTCGATCTTGGCTCTCGGGTTGGTGGTGAACAACGGGGTGTTGTAGCAGGCTGCTACCTTGGACAGGGCTTGCTGGATGCACTGCACATCCACCACCATGGCATCCACCGCGCCGGTGACCAGGACCGGTTCCGTGGACATGAAGTTTCCGGCGTGGGGAATCCCGTGGCGGGACATCATTTCGGCGCCGGAACAGCACATCCCGAGTAGGTTGATCCCCTTGGCGCCCGCGTCTTTGGCCGCCTGAATCAGAGTGGGTTCGTTGCAGGAGACCAGCATCGACTCGAACATGTTCGGCTCGTGGCCGTGGACGATGATGTTGACCTGGTCTTGCTTGAGAGCCCCCATGTTGACCTCGACGGCCACAGGTTTGGGAGTGCCGTAAAGAATGTCGGAAATTTCAGTGGCGACCATGGAGCCGCCCCATCCGTCGGCCAGCGCGGTTCTGCTGAACTGCTGGGTCAGATTGCGGTAGTCCTGATCCACGCCCATATGGGTGCGGTGCATCATTTCCATGATCTCCCGCATCGATCCTCTAGGTACGAAACCGTGTTTCCGCCATGTCTCCAGGGTTTTTTTCGGGACCCGCTTGGCAAAGGGGATCTCGCCTTCCACCTGGGTGTAGGTTCGTTCCAGTTCTTTATAGAGTTCCATGGCGATGTCTTCGGGCGTACGGCCGTCGACTTCGATGCCGATGGATTGGGCCACCTGTTCCAGTTTCTGGACATCCTTGATTCTGTATTCTTTGACCTTGCCGCTGATGACTTCCCGGAACAGGTCGAGCATTCCCATGCCGTGGTCGGTATGGGCCGCACAGCCGGAGGCCACCGCCCGTGCGAAGTTTCGGGCCTGGATGGTGTCGATGGTGGCGCCGCAGACCCCTACCTTGCTGTATGGATCACGGGCGTTGAGGCGGCAGGGCCCCATAAAGCAGTGCTTGCAGCAGGCGGAGTCGGCGCCGATGGGGCAGGCCTTCATGGATGCGGCCCGATCGAAAGCGGTCTCCACCCCGTCAATGCGGGCTTTTTCCAGCATCTGAGCGGTGGCGTCACAGATGGTGAAATCCCGGACATTGATTTCGGCTTCTTTTTTCTTGGAAACTTTTTTCTCTTTTTCTTCTGCCATTTTTTCTCCCTTCGTGGAAAGATTGTATGGTTTATAACAAGAGGTTTGTGGGCGAAATGCCCTATGTTGATGCATGCGTTACACGGGGATAGTGTATCCCCGCGATTTGCCACCGTTTGATTGGGGCCTTGTTTATTGAAGACCCTCTGCCGAATGTGAAAACCGGCGCTTGACAATACTCGAACTTGAGATTACGTTCATTCGGTTTCATATGGAAAAACAGAGGTTAAAAGCTTATTAAGAATCGTTACTGATAATAATGAAGATTCCGGATATTGTCAAACGGAATTTTTAAAAATGAAGGGCTTTTTTCCGCCACCTTCCGGTAGCCCCTAAAATAAGGAGGTCGACCATGCCCGGCCAACCCGGTTCATCGAATCCCGCAAACCATAAATTCGACACTTTATGTGTTCATGCGGGTCAGTCCCCTGATCCCGCCACCCATTCCAGAGGGGTGCCGGTCCACCGGACCTCTTCCTACGTGTTCGACAGCACCGCCCACGCCGCCGACCTGTTTTCCCTGAAGCAGCCGGGCAATATCTATACCCGAATCATGAACCCCACCCAGGATGTTCTGGAAAAACGGCTGGCGGCTCTGGAAGGCGGGGCCGCTGCTTTGGCTCTGGCCTCGGGAACCGCGGCGGTCCATTATGCGATCATCAACATCTGTTCGGCCGGGGACGAGGTGGTCTCGGCCAACAACCTCTACGGCGGCACCTATACCATGTTCGATGCCATTCTGCCCCAGTTCGGCATCACCGTCCGATTCGCCGATCCCCGGGAACCGAAAAGCTTCGATGCGGCCGTGACCGACAAGACCCGGGCGATTTTTGTAGAAACCATCGGCAATCCGACCCTGGAGGTCACCGATCTGGATGCGATTTCCGAAATCGCCCGAAAGCACCACCTGCCCCTGATTGTGGATGCGACCTTCACCACCCCGGCTCTGCTCCGGACCATCAAGCACGGGGCGGATGTCGTGGTCAATTCCACCACCAAATGGATCGGCGGCCACGGCGCCGCCATCGGCGGGGCGGTGATCGACGCCGGCGCCTTCGACTGGACCGATCCCAAGTTCACCCTTTTCAACGAACCGGATTCAAGCTATCACGAGATCCGGTATGCCCATGATCTGGGCGATCTCAACCCTGTGGCTTTCATCATGCGGATGCGACTGGTGCCGCTCCGGAACCTCGGGGCCTGCATCTCGCCCGACAATGCCTGGATGTTTCTTCAGGGCCTCGAAACCCTTCATCTGCGGATGGAGCGCCACTCTGAAAACGCCCTCAAGACGGCCGAATACCTGAAGGGTCATCCCAAGGTGGCCTGGGTGCGGTATCCGGGTTTGCCGGGTGATCCGAGCCATTCGGTAGCGGCCCGGTATCTGAAAAATGGCTTCGGCGGCATGGTGGTCTTCGGGATTCAGGGCGGGGCCGAAACCGGCGCGGCTTTCATCGAAAGCCTTCAACTGTTTTCTCATCTGGCCAATGTGGGAGACGCCAAGAGTCTGGCCCTGCATCCGTCCAGCACCTCCCATTCCCAGTTGAGCGAAGAACAGCAAAAGGCCGGGGGGCTGACCCCCGATCTGATTCGGCTCTCCATCGGAATCGAGCATATCGATGATATCATCGGGGACCTGGACCAGGCATTTTCCAAGGTGGCGTAGGTTCGTTTCATGAATTGTTTTCCGGATAGACGGTGGGACCGATGAGCGAATACATCGAACACGACAGCACCGGCGTTTCCGTCGGGGTTGTTCAGAAGCAGACCTTCACCTTCGCCGAACCGCCCGATGCCATGGAACTGGAGAGCGGCGCATCGCTGGGACCCATCACCGTCGCCTATGAAACCTACGGCGCCTTGAATGCGGCGGGCACCAACGCGATTTTGATCTGTCACGCCCTCACCGGGGACTCCCATGTGGCCGGGTATTATTCCGAAGCGGACACCAAACCGGGCTGGTGGGACAATATGGTGGGTCCGGGAAAGGGCATCGATACCGACCGGTATTTCGTCATCTGCTCCAATATTCTCGGCAGCTGCATGGGCACCACCGGCCCCTGCCATATCCATCCCGAGACCATGGATCCCTACGGCCTCGATTTTCCGGTGGTCACCATCGGGGATATGGTCAAAGCCCAACGGGTCCTGCTGGATCACCTGGGGATTCGGCGGTTGTTGTCGGTGATCGGCGGTTCGGTCGGGGGCATGCAGGCTTTGGAATGGGCCATGCGCTACCCCGAGATGGTGGAGTCGGTGATCCCATTGGCCACCACCACCCGGCATTCGGCCCTGGCCATCGCCTTCAACGAGGTGGCCCGGCAGGCCATCATGGCCGATCCTCACTGGGCCGGCGGGGATTATTACGGCGGAGAAACCCCCAAACTGGGGCTGGCCCTGGCCCGCATGATCGGTCACATCACTTATCTCTCGGATGAATCGATGCGCCAGAAATTCGGGCGGAATCTTCAGGACAAGACCGATTTCTCTTTTAACTTCGATGCCGATTTTCAGGTGGAGAGTTATCTGCGGTATCAGGGCGCCAAATTCGTGGAGCGGTTCGACGCCAACTCCTTTTTATATATCACCAAGGCGGCCGACTATTTCGATCTGGAAAAACAATACGGCCGCGGATCGGCGGTAAAAGCGTTTTCCAGGGCTCAATCCCGGTTCCTGGTTATCTCTTTTACCTCGGACTGGCTCTACCCGACCTATCAGTCCCGGTCCATGGTCCAGGCCATGAAAAAAAGCGGTCTGGATGTCAGCTTCTGCGAAATCGAAGCCGAATGGGGGCACGACGCCTTTTTGCTGCCCAGCATGCGATTGACCACCCTGATTCGCAGTTTTCTCGAACGGATTTTCGATGAGATATAGATCTGTGGAAACATCTGCCATGCGGTTCGATCTGAGAATCATCGCCTCCTGGATTACGCCGGGCGCCCGGGTGCTCGGTCTGGGATGCGGGGAAGGGGAGCTGCTCTATCATCTCAAAAAATACAAAGGGGTCGCCTGCACCGGCATCGATCAGAACGAGGAGATGATCGCCGTCTGCATCCAAAAGGGGTTGACCGTGCTTCAGGGGGATATCAACGAAGAGGTGCTCGATTACCCCGATGATGCCTTCGATTACGTGGTATTGAGCCAGACGCTTCAGCAGATTTACGACCCCTCGGGCCTGATCGCCTCCATGCTTCGGGTCGGCAAAAAGGTGGTGGTGAGCTTTCCCAATTTCAGCCATTGGCGGGTTCGGGGCCAGGTGCTCCTGACCGGACATGCGCCGGTGACCCCGGAGCTGCCTTACCAGTGGCACGACACCCCCAATATTCGGGTGATCACCTTGAAGGATTTTCGCAGGTATGCCCGGCAGGTCGGTTTCGAGATTCTCAAGGAGGCCGACATCCATCTTAATGCCCGCGGGGTGGAGGGAAAGGTCATCCGGTTCTGGCCCGAGCTGTTCGCCAAGCACGGCATTTTCCTGATCGGAAAGCCCGGCGCTTCCGGATAAATTTTCTCGGAATTCCGGCCGCATCCGGTGGAATGATTCGGCGAATGCGGCCGGATGGGAGTCTATTTATCGAGCTGAACCTTGACCGGTACGGCCCGGGTGAGGGTGTCGAACACCGGCGAGTAGGTCGGGCCCAGGGCGACGATTTCTTCCAGTTTTTCCGGGGGCGCGTCCGCATCGATGGTCACATACATGCGGATTTCCTGGTATCCCCGGGGCACATCATCTCTGATTCCCAGAAACCCCTGAAGATCGATATCCCCCTCCAGCCTTGATTCCATGGATCGGATGGCGATTCCTTTGGCGGCGGCGTGGTACACAATGGAGGTGGTTACGCAGGCAGCCAGGGCGGTGAGGGCATACTCCACCGGATTGGGGCCGAGGTCTCTTCCCAGCAGCAGGGGCGGTTCATCCGCATCCAGCTCAAAGGGCTGGTCGTGTTGGTGATCCTGCTGAATGCCGTAGAAGTTTTTGATGGTGGTGCGGTTGTGCCCGCCGTCCATCCATTGGTTTTCGGCCCGGAACTTGAATTTGGCGATCACCGGGGCCTTCTTGACGGCATCGATGGTTCCGAACAATTCATCCACATTGACACCGTTCACATGACGTTGGGCTTCCATTTTTTGGGCTGTCTGTTCCATTTTCTTTTCTCCTTGCTTGTCGGTTTGTGTTTGGGTCGTCTCGCTTTCCATTACCGTTGCCTATAGAAATAGCATTCGTCGTGCCAGACTGGCAGGAAGCTCAATTTTAATAATTAAAACAAGTATTTATATTCATGAATGCGCATCGGCCGAGGGATCATGAAATGTCGTGACTCACGATTTTTCGTGATTACCGGGGGCGTTCGATCTTCAGGGTTTTCATGCGCGACTGGCAGGTCGACGGCGGCACTCCGAGCAGACGGGCGGCGCCGTTTCTGCCGGCCACCCGCCAGTCTGATTTTTCCAGTGCCAGAATCAGATTGTCCCGCTCGATCTGCCGAAGCTGCTGAATGGTTTTGACCGACGGCTTCGGCGGATCCACCGGGGTCGAGGGTTCTAAAGGAGCGGGTGTAACCGGCCGGGGCAGGGCATGGTCGAAATTGAGGCGTCCGTCCCGGGCCGTGATGACGCTTCGTTCAATGATATTTTGCAGCTCCCGCACATTGCCGGGCCAGTCATAGGCTTTCAGCTGCGCAATGCAGTCGAGGCCGAGGGGGTCGATTCGGCGGCCCATCCGTGTGGAATAGCGATCGACAAAGTGCTCGGCCAGCAGGCGGATGTCGTCTCCGCGGTCCCGAAGCGGCGGAACGGTGATGGGGAAGACATTGAGCCGATAGTAGAGGTCGGTTCGAAAGCGGCCCTCCTTCACCTACCGGGAAAAATCTCGGTTCGTGGCGGCGATCACCCGTACATCCACCCGGCGGGTCTTTCCGCCGCCCACCGGGGTGAATTCTCCTTCCTGAAGCACCCGCAGGAGCTTGGCCTGGATTTCCCGGGGCAGTTCACCCACCTCGTCCAGAAAGATGGCACCGCCGTCGGCCAGGGCGAACCGTCCTTCACAGCGCTGAGTGGCGCCGGTAAACGCCCCCTTTTCATGGCCGAAGAATTCGCTTTCCATGAGGGTTTCCGGAATGGCGGCGCAGTTGACGGTAATCAAAGGCCGGTCCTTTCGCGGGCCGGCGTTATGAATGGCCCGGGCGATCAGCTCCTTGCCGGTGCCGGTTTCTCCGAAAATCACCACCGTGGAATCGGTCGGCGCCACTTCCGCAACCAACCGCAGGGTTTCCCGAAAGTGCCGGCTCTCCCCGATGATCTTGCCCAGGTTGTAGATCGATTCGATCTCATCCCGAAGGTATTCGGCTTCATTCCGCAGTGAATCGATCGTCTTTCGGGCTTCATACCGTTCATTGACGTCACGCAGGATCAGGACATAGGCGGGGCCGTTATCCAGGTCGATTTGTGAAATCGTGGCCTCGGCGACGATTTTTCGACCGCCTTGGGTTCGGGCCATGAGTCCCTGGGAGACCACATGCTGCGTTGCCCCTTGGGCAAATCCAAAAGGGTTCGGGTGATCTGTTTGATTACGGCCACATCCGCCGATCCCAGAAATCGGGTAAAGGACCTGCCGAGACAGCCGTTTTTACGGCATTCGAAGGTCCGTCCGGCAGCCGGGTTCATCATGCGGATGTTGAGATTCCGATCCAGTTCCACGATGGCGTCCATGGCGCCGTTGAACAGTCCGGCCAGTTTTTCCTCCCGGGTTCGAATCTCGGCATCCGCCCGCAATCGCAGCAGTTCGGCGGTGGCCCGGGCGGCGAAGATGCGGAATACAGACAGGTTTCGAAAGGATTCGGGCATGGGCTTTGTGTCCACCACCGCGATATTGCCCAGAATAGTGCCTTCGGCATCGATCAGGGGAAACCCGAGATAGCTGACCGCGCCGAATTTGGCCAGGTCCGGATCCCCGGGAAACAGTTCGATGACGTTTTCGGGGACATGCAGGAATGTTTTGTTTTTAATGGACGGTTCACAGGGCGTGCCTTCGATGTCGTATTCATAATGCCGGACAAACGCATTCCCCAGCCAAAAGGCCAGGGCGCGAAGTCGCTTGGATTCGGGAAGGTATTCGGTGACCCAGGCCCCGTAGGTGCCCAGGGCCTTGCTCAGGTTTTTGACCACCGCCCGGAAAAACCCCGCACCGGTTTCGGATGCGGTGCCGTCCACCAGGGATTGCAGCAGCAGGTATTCGTCTAATAATTGGGGTGTTCGGGCCATCGGCTTCCCCCATTGGTGAGCGGGTGGGGAGATAGGTATCTGCCGGATCTTCTTTACACCTACAATCTAAGTCTTACGCCGGTTGATTTCAATGGATTTGATTTACGCCGCCACGCCCGGGAAAAGAAAGATTATCCCGGACCTCAAACGAAAGGTTGAAGCCGCATCGAAAATCGTGTATAGGAAAAATAGGCCGCAATCTTCTTGCTGCGACCACTCCATTCAGATTTTTCATTGATTCTCCACCCTATCATCCGGAACGCCGACGGCCGTATTTTATAAGCTTCATTTGTTTGGTGATGTTCGTTTTCAGCGGTACCCACCCTTAAACCGATGAAAGGAGACAGCCATGACAGAAGAAATGAAGTCCGTCACCCGCCGTATCGAAGAGCTCTGGAACACCGGCAACTTGGCCATCGCGGACGAGATCTATTCGCCCGCCTTAATCAACCATGCGCCTTATGCCCCGGATTTCAAGGATTTCCAATCCTGCAAACAGTGCGTTTCGGCGGTCCGGACCGGCATGCCCGACTTCAGCGTCAAAATCGAGGATGCCATTGGCGAAGGCGACAAACTGGTCTGCCGCTGGGTGGCACGCGGTTCCCATTCCGGCGATTTCTTCGGCATTCCGCCCTCCAACAACAAGGTCGAATGGACCGGGATGACCATCTACCGCATGGATTCCGGAAAAATCGTGGAAGCCTGGTGGAATGAAGACATGCTGGGATTGATGAAGCAGATCGGGGTGATTCCGGCGGGGTAGGGTCGAGGTCGGATTCGATCCGGTGACGGGGGGCGAAGTATATTCGCCCCTTGTTTGGGTGATTGAGACTGGGGTATTGAAGACAAGGGGATGAAGTTTGCTTTGAATTCGGCTTCCGCGGGTTTGGCGATTCCGATAAGAAATTGAACCTTGAAGGTTTTATTGTTTTTTTGGATGCATCCGATCTGAATGCACGGCTTCTTATGCTGCTTTTAAAATTTCGGCAAATTCATTCGGTTTCGACCACCGGCTTACAGTTGAGAGCTGCTCGGCCAGTCGAAAATCTTCATCACTCCAAACATCCAAATTGTCATCGAACAATGATACAAACTGCAAAGCTTCGGGACCCGCGGCAAGATGATTCAGGTCATACCATGCGGTATGGATTTGATGGACGATCGCCCGGGCTGCAGATCTACTGCCCGTACTCAACACATACACCAAAGAACTCCGCCGTACGGCACGGATGTGGAAATCCGGGGTCCATACTTTTCCTGAGCGACCGGCGAGTTTTTCTCCTCTTTCGAATCGAAAATGTCGTTCGGAGAGAAAGTCCGCAACTTCGTCCGGTACCGATTCCACCGATCGGGTTCGAAAAGTAAACCACAGATCCGAAACCCGCAGTGCCGCTTGCGCTACTCGAACCACTACGGCCGCAAATTGATCTCCGGGTCGGCAGCGAGCCAAGATTATTCCCTTGAAGAATTCCACTCCATGAGTCTGGCAGGTATCCTGAATCAATGCCTTTTGTTTCGGAGTTCTCCGAGATGAAACGGTTTGCATACGCAGCCAACGGGTGGTTTCCCCGAAATCGGATACAATTACGACATCATCCTGGAGTTTACAGAACACGTCTATAATATCGCCGTCAGGGTAAAGATAAGGTGTGCGGATACGTTGGAACTCACCATGCGGTTCACATGTAAAGAGCGAGTCCAAACCCCCGTAAAAATCCTGGCAAATATTGGTCGAGTTCATAAAAACAGGTCTCCTTGAACCGGCGGCGGCGAAGCCATTTTCCCGTTGTGCTTTAGATTCGCTTCGGCACAAAACTGCTCCCAGACAGATATCGGATCGGATGCCGTCGCATCAATATCTACTGGTATGTATGCTTCCTTATCCCGAAACTGCTCGGTCCACCTATGCTTATGCTTTTCCCCAACTTGATTACATTGCGGATTATGGTGGTCTTTTCCTAAATCCAGGCCGTAAATTCGTCCGGCCGTTTTTAGAATCAGACCCAAGGACAGCGTCTGAATGAGAGCATTATAACTGCCTCGCACAAATAGGGGCCATCCCGCCTCTGAAGCTACCTCCATCCGAAACTCCATAACCGGGGAATGGTCTTCATCCTCCTGCCAGACAATATCGCCTTCAACCTGCTTGGATGAGTCGTTCAGGATCGTCTCGAATTCGGAATCGGTCAACATTACAGGCAAATTCCTTTTTATCCTTCATCAATTTTCATTTTATTAATTGGGAGTCGGATTATAATCTCGAAAACAGCAGAATGAACTGGGTTTTTCGGCAAGCATTATCTTGATCTATTCAGGATCTTTCGCAGGCATTTGCAGGCTTTTATCAGCACTTGAAATCTCCTGTTCCTCAATGGATTTCAAATCTCTTCCAATGTTATCCTTCCATTCTATTAATCCGTTTGCACTTCGCCCAAGGACAACCGCAGCTGCTGCTGAAGGACTGCTGAATAGGTAGTCCGATTGGAAAATCATTTTTTCATCTGATTCTCTAATTATCTCTGTTTGGATCAATTCATCTCGTAGAGCATTGAAGCTTTTGGGAAAGGAAGGAACTGTACTTTTTGCTATTTCAGAATTCCGGAATACCACAAAACCATCGGAAGTCCTCTTGCCTCGGCCATTCGCACCCCGGGGGCCTTTCAAATGAAGATAGCCTGAAGTTGGAGATTCTTTGGTATCTTTTTTTATAAGAGGTTCAAAAACTTTGAATCCAAGGGTGTTTATGAGCATTTTTATATATTCGATGAACTCTTCCATCTCGGCCTGATCAGCTTCCGAAATGGAAGATTTGGTTGGTATGTTTCCATTTTGAATGTCAAACCGGTTTGCTTCGCTGGCAATTTGGTGGAGTCGTGATTCAAGATATTTGATGTGTGCTTTGTTCAGATTTTCATCTTTGCTGAAGAAAATGACGGCCTCATTCCAAAATTCTTTCTCGGAAACCTGTTGCACAAGTCGGTTGTAGGCATTTTCAGCTTCTCCGATGTAAACTTTGGCTTTTCCGGTGGGGGATTCTGCTTTTCCGAAGAGCAAATAAACCGCAGTTCCTCTCAACTCCGTCCTTTCTGAACAGTTTTTAACTTTGCCCCGGGGAATTCGGTAAGCTTTACCCGTCCAATTTGACAATTCGCAGATGATCCTACCATCCGGATCGGCATCCATCAGGAAGAGCCGAATGGTTTTTCCATAGTTATTTGCGAGCACTTCGTTATCCTAAAAATACCGTGGTCAAGTGGGGGTGCTAAGTTGCAAAATTTTATTTACGATTTAACTCTACGGCAGAAATATAAAAAACCATTTTTATTACTAATTTTTCCGTTCAAAAGTGTCAATAAAAATTGTTATGGGTGAATTGCATAAAAAAACCGGTGCAAGGCATTTCAGCCTCAGACTGGTGAAACGGAAAACCTTATGGCTGATCCTCGCCCTTGGGATGATCGTTGAAAAAGCGGAGCATCTCCCGAGAGGCATCGGGCCCTTTCGAATCGGTATACGAGCCGCGGGAACTCCCGCCCGACCACGCATGTCCGGCGCCGTGCACCAGCCAATGTTCCGCTATGGGCCGGCCGCTCGCGCCATGGTAATTGGTGCGCGTAAAGGTATGGCCGTCCGGTATTCGGCCTTTCTCCACGGTCACGCGCGGATCCCGGCCCTCCCCGGCAGGTGCGCCCCGCCGGACATGGGATGGCGCACATTGGGCGATCACCTGGTCGCCATTGTGCGAATGCACGGTCGTATCCCGATCTCCGTGGAATACGATGGCGGGAACCGGCGTTGTGTAAGGCTGCATACCGGACGCGCCCCGAGGATGCCGAATGCCCGAGGCGTCAGGGCCGGAATGCATCGCTTTGAATGCGGATGGAAGATCCCGGGCGACTTTAAAGGGAAGCCCGGAATGGACGCCCACCGCCGCGTAAAGATCGGGGTAGGTCATTGCCATCGTCAAGGCCATTGCGCCGCCGGCCGATAGCCCGGCCACATAGATTCGTTGCGGATCAACCCGATGGCTGTCCAGAATATGGCGGGTAAGCCCGGCAATGATGGAAGGTTCTCCGAGATCGCGCTCCTGGTCGGCCGCCTCGAACCAGTTCCAGCATGCCGTGTTGTTGGCGGCGGAGGATTGGGCCGGATAGACGACCATGCACTGGTGCAATTCAGCCAGCCGGTTCATGCGGGTGCCGGCGGCGAAATCATCCGGGGTTTGTGTACACCCGTGAAGCATGACCACCAGGGGGAGCGGCTGACCCCGATAACTGCTGGGGATATAAAGTTTGTAACTGCGCGTACCGGCCTGGTTGGTATATGAACCGGAGATAAAGCGTCCGCCTTCGGGCACAATCTCCGGGGTTCGGTCCGGGAAGGGCTCAGGCCACGGCGTCGGCCCGCGAAATTCATGCCACTTTTTCCGCCATTGTTCTTGTAAACCGGCACCGAAGGGCGGCGGCATTGCCGGGTGGGCATCGCTTGCGGCCGCAGGTTCGGAATCGGCCTCACTGTGCCCGGGGTTTTCCGCCCGGCCGGAAAAGGAATGCCGCTGCGGCTCCGGTGCTTCCATGTGATCATCGATCACGCGGAAGTGCGCCTCTATGACCCTATCCGCCGGTTTGCGCGGGGCCTCGGTCGGGGGCTTCGGTTCCACCCTGCCTTTCAGCGTACGCTGAATGACGTCAACCGCTTCATGCAGTTGTCCTGCACGAGTCAAGCGGGTCGCTTCGCGCATTCCCGCCGCCATATTGAAGTTTGTCATCAAATAAAGTCTCCTAAATAGAAAGTCGGCTTTTCAATGCCTTTCCGGTCAGTGGATTCGATCCGCCAAGGCGGTTTTGACCTCGGGACTGGCATGCAAGGCGCCCAGCACCACCAGGGAATCAATCGTCGCGCGGGCGAGTTCGGGGGATACATCCTCGGCAATGCTTGCCAGACCCAGAACCTGGATCTGAAGTGTCTGTCCGGCCGCCTGCACCGCCTCGAGGTCTCGGCGGTTGTAATGCTGAAGGCCGAGAACAAGGGTTTTCCTCGCCACCGTTTCCTTGACCACCTCCGAATGGGTCGCCAACTGGTTGCGAATCGCCGTTCGGATCAGGTCCGTGCGGTTGGAATAAAATCCTTCCCGCACCAGTAAATCGATCTGCCCCAGGTCCACCACTCCGAGATTGATGGTGATCTTTTCGGTGGTATCACCGCTCTTGGGTCGAAATTCTTTGGTGCTCATGCCATCCTCACATCATCCATATGGATGGTAAGATAGGTTTTGTTCATCCCCCTTGTCAAGTCTGAAATAGTCAACCTGTGGAATCCACGAAACCAAACCCTTCCTTACAGGTAAAATTCCCATTTATCCTTCATCTATTTGCATTTGATTGAACGGGAGTCGGATCATAATCTCGAAAACAGCAGACTGAAGGGTATTTTGCAGCAGATTCTTTTGTATTCTCTTTAAGTGAATTCTCCACCCCTTAGAAGGCGGTGGCTTCAAGCCTGTCGTCAGGTTTGGAGTTTGGATAGGTCGATGCCATGGTTCCGGTCGTAATCCTGATTTCGGCCCTGGATGTAAACGGGTTGACCGTATTTATAGGAAAAATCTCCCAGTGGGGCGTTTGTTTCGGAATCGTCTTCCCGAGAGGCGGTGATTCCGGTCAGGCTGTGAACAATGAGGGTTTCAAGTCCGGCTTCACTGGTATTTGAGGTTTTCATGGTCCGTATTGAGCCATCCTTTTTCGGCAAGGGTTTCCCATGCGATCGATACATGCCGCTGTGTGAACATTTTTTTGCGCGAGTTCCACGCGTGCGTCTTGGCCAGCGCTTCTTCTGATGAAACCGCTCCCTCCCGGCGGGCCACCCAGTGCACTGTGGACAAAAGCTCCATGCCGAACGGGGTTTCAAAACCTGAAATCAGATCGGTGACCTTCAGGAAGCGCTGGTTCGTTTCCGGATGTTTTCTCAGGAAAGGGTCCACTTGGCTGGTTACGTTCCGGTTCAGTTCGATCTGCCGCTCCGGTTTGTCTTCCGCATCCCCGAAACCGGTAATGAAATGCCCTTCGATGTAGTTCAATACATGCCTCAAATTGCGGGCATACGGCCCATAGGGGCCTTTTTGGAACTCCAGTTTCAACGGTTCCTCGGCTTCCTGCATGAAGTACATCAGTTTATGAATTTCGAGGAGTGATATGCTGGGGTCCATGACGGCAGCCAGATACTTTCGCATCAATCCAAGCAGCGCTGCGCGGCCCACCGTCATGTTCGGCGTCTTTTTTGTTTTCACCATCCGTTTCGGTTCGGGCGCGCCCAGCGGTTCATATAACAGAACCTGTACATCCGGCAGTTCCTGAAATGCCGCCTCGATCCGACGGCGCACTGCATTCCACGGCAGCCCTCCCAAACCGCATCCCAGGGGCGGGATTGCGATGGAGCGTATATTCCGTGAACGCACCTCTTCAACCAGTGTCTGAAGACCGGTTTCAATGTCTTCCATCCGGCTTTTTCCCTTCCAGTGGCGTTTGGTTGGGAAATTGATAACATATTTCGGATTGAACAAGTTGTCTCGCCGATGCACAAACATGGCGCCGGGCTGCAATCCTTTGCGGTCACACACCGCTTTGTATTTTCTATAGTTGTCCGGAAAGGCCTTCTTGAACTGCAGCGCAATTCCTCGGCCCATAACGCCTACACAATTGACCGTGTTGACCAGTGCTTCGGCGTCGGCTTTTAGAATGTCGCCCTGTTTTATTTCAATCATTTTTTTTCATCCTTTCCTCAGTAATACCAACGATGCTGAACCGATACTATCGGACAATGCCCGGAACTGGCAATTGTTTTCTTGACCTCATCCGCAATCTTCTGATTGTGAACGCCGATCTTCTCGATCAATTCCCAGGGGAAGGATTCATACAGCAGAAATTCCGCCTGCTTGCCTTCTTTGGTAATGGAGTCGCCCCACTGGTCGGAATGAATCGCCGCCCAGTTCAGGTGCCGGAGATCATTCAGGCTGCTGGAGAAAAAGGTGTACCGAATACCGGCATTGCGGTCCGTGAAGGCCCACCGCCGATTTTGGCGGTGGGCCCAGTTCACCACCGAACGCAAATCCGCCTGAAGATGTACAATCGGTTCCTGGCCCTCGGTGTATTTCAAGTCCGGAAGATTGCCTTTGTGCAAAATGTAAAGCATGATGGAGCGGGGGCAAAAATAGAAGGGCACATATTCGCCCACCATAGTTCCGGGGTGACAGGAGACCTGCAGTTCATGCAGACGGCGGTTTTTGATCTGGTCCATGCCCACGATTTCACAGTCGAGGTTCATCTGTATTCTTTTGGCGTCCGACCATAGCACACCGGATTGGATCATCTGAGGCAGGTTTTTCTGGTGAGTGATGTGGTAAATCTTCGGATTGAGTGGAATGTCGGCCAAGATTTCAATCCCCTGTGATTTCCTCGGCTGATTCAGACGGATCATCTTCCCGTATGTCTTCGTCTTCGATGCGGTCGGCTATTTCGTCGTTTTCGGTTTCGTCATCGGGGATGGGGTCTGATGGGGCGAGGTGGCGGACGTCTATTTTGCCCGTGACGACGTCGGCGATGAGGCGGGTGCGGTATTCGCGGAAGAGGTTGATTTCGCGTTGGGCAATACCGGTGGAATCTTCTATAGAATTGATCGAAGAATTGATGTAATTCACTATTCCATCCTGCTCAGTTCGTGGGACGTTGCAGGGTAGGGGCTGAGATTGACATCGTGGGCGGTGAACTTCTCTATCAGGCTGCCCAAAATGTCGGCTTCCATCAGCGTGGGGGTCTGATTGCGGAACTTGAACTTGTCCAGAATTTCCTGAACATTGGGTGAAAACCCGTCCAGGTAAGCCTCGAAATCCGCTTTCAAGTGCTGCTGTTTGGCCCGTGCCCGCAGGTCCTGTAGGGTAAACGGTGAAATATTGAAAAAGGCGTGATTGGCTTCCGGGCCGGAAGCTTGGCAGAGCGCCGCGTCTTGGTTCGCCACCCCGGCATCATCGAGCTGTCGGTTGACTCGAAGCACATCCTGCTTGGTCCGTTCGAGCACCGCATCCAGCCGCCGAATGACCGTCATCGGCAGTATATGACCTCTCGGTATTTTCCCCGCACGTATATGTCACGGAGGACGTCATCGGCGATATTCCAGATGAAGCCTGCGATCCAGTTCAAATCTCCATTGGACATAGGGATCTATTGTTTATGATTCTATGTTGTTAAAAAGGCGACCGGTATACCGGTCGCCTTTAATATTGATGGCGGAGAGAGAGGGATTCGAACCCTCGATGGAGGTTTCCCCCCATACTCGCTTAGCAGGCGAGCGCCTTCAGCCGACTCGGCCATCTCTCCGAAAGTGGTGTGGTATGTCTGGCGGAGGGAGTAGGATTCGAACCCACGGAGCTTTGACACTCAACGGTTTTCAAGACCGCCGCCTTCAACCACTCGGCCATCCCTCCCGATGTAAGATCGATACTCTTAGCACCGAACGAAGTGGAGGTCAATCCTTTTGTCGGATTTTCCGGGAAAATATTCCGGGCCATGCACCCGATACACCCATTGGGAAAGACCGGCAGAGATGTAGAAGTCAATATTTTATACTTGTAATCTTTCAGTTTGGGAATTACACTTCCAACTTCATAATGACAGTATAAAGGGAATGATTGACAATCCACCGGTTTTATGATTTCCCATGCCGTTCAAAAAGAACGACCATCCGTTTCGGCAAGAGGGGCCGGGTCCGACCCGATACGACTATTTCAGGAGAATGATTTTTTATGAAGCAAAAATATGAAATCCTGCGTGATGATGAGAAGAACCAGCTGATAATCCGGGAACACGCCGAGCTGGACAAGGACATGATGTCCCTTTTATGTGAACAGACCTATGCCCAGGCCGATGTGGAAGAGGCGATCAAGAACGGTCCCCAGGCCCTGATGAACGTGCTGAGAACCAAAAATATGTATCCCCCGGGCTACTACGTTGAAAGAATCGCCGCATCCATTGTGGAGGTGTCGGGGCATGGGGAAAAGACCAGTGCGGAACTTATTTTCGACGACCTTGAGTTTCTGACCCGGGAGGAACAGCAGACCGATGTCCTCACCAATATCATGGAGGATGAGGATTCCGACCTCGATGATCTGCTGGAAGACGAAGAAAACATGGACGAAGATTTCGAAGACAACGACATCGGCAACATCGGTTCCAATTCCAGTCTGAAAATCGCCGATGACGAATCCATGGATATCGATGACGAGGTTTAATCGCCGATCCGGACGATCTGTCGGCTAATTTTTCGACAGCGCATCAGGTTGCATTAACGGAAGGCTCTGAATGTGGGCGCTCACCGCTTGCAGCAGAGCCTTCGCCTCTTCGTACTGCGGCTTTCCTTCCGCAGTATCCCCTTCGCGCAGAACCTGCTCCGGGATGCGAAAATCCGCCACCAATGATCGAAGTTCCATCACCCCTGCCAATCCGCAAAGACTGTGCGCCGTGCGATCCGCCGACTCGGTGTCGGCCCGGCTGAAAAAACCGATACGGATCAACTGAACCCATGCCTATCTCCGTTACCTGTTTTCTCAGTTAGACCTTGAAAAGACGGCAGGTATTGGCCCAGACCGTTTCGGCCAAAATTTCGGGATCGGTTCGACGCACCGCCGCCAGTTTGAGAAGGGTGGTTTTGACGAAGGCCGGTTCGTTGCGGCGGTATTTGTTCCGCTCCGGAGTCGGGGTCAGATAGGGCGCGTCGGTTTCCACCACCAGGCGATCTTCCGGAATCAGACCCACCTGCCGGCGAAGTTCGGCGCCGCGGCTTTTAACGGTCAGGATGCCGGTGATGCCGATATACAGCCCCCGGTCGAGGTAGGCGTCCAGTTCCGAGTCGGCGCCGCTGAAGCAGTGGACCACCCCGGGATAGCCGTTCGGCAGGTGGGTTTTCAGGATATCCAGGAATCGGCCCTCGCTGTCCCGTTCATGGAAAATCAGGGGCAGGTTCAGTTCCACCGCCGTTTCGATCTGCCGAATCAGCCATTTTTCCTGGTCCTCACGGGGGGAGAACATGCGGTTGAAATCGAGGCCGGTCTCTCCCCAGGCCCGGATTTCGGGGCGACGGGTCGCCAGCTCTCGAAGGTCGGCCAGTCCGGATTCGTTGCAGGAGGCGGCATCATGGGGATGAACCCCGGCCGAGGCGTAAAAACCGGGGCGGCCTTCCGCCAGGGCTGCGGCGGTTTTGGAATTTTCCGGGGTGATGCCCACGATCATGGCGGCATCCACCCCGGACTCGGTCATCCGCCTCAGTACCGTATCCAGATCGTCGGCATAAGCGGCATCATTCAGATGACAATGGCTGTCGAACAACCGCATAACAGTTTTGTCCTGTGGCGCTGAGGTTTCTAAATCGAGGAAACAGATAGCGGAAAGCGAGGCAATCGGACGGCCCTGAACGGGTCAAAATTACCCATTCGGGGTCATAGGGGCACACGGTTTCCCCAATGAGATCGAAAGCGAAACAAGCTGC
>JAABSQ010000091.1 GCA_011390315.1 Desulfobacteraceae bacterium | reverse complement strand
CATTTATAATTCATGTAACATTGATGGGGCGTGAGATCAACCTTTTCGGGGCTGTGCCGGGATTGCGGCGGAGCGGGTGAGGCGCAAAACCCCGTTTGGGTAATTTATTTTTTTAGAATGTTTATTTTTGGCATATGAATTGCTATTTTTGCTTAGATTTGTTTAGGTGGATTGAAATGGACTATCATCAACAGGCTCCTGTTTTTTTTCGTGGCCTGTTGCAAATCCAAAATATCTGGAGGAATACCATGTTTAAAATCGTGAAACGAGAAGAAATGGCGGGCGGAACGGTGGTGTTGAATGAAATCGAGGCGCCGCTCATTGCAAACAAGGCGAAGCCTGGCCAATTCGTGATTCTGAAGGCCACCGAAGAGGGGGAGCGAATTCCCTTGACCATGGCGGAAACCGATCCGGAAAAGGGTACGCTGACCGTGATTTACATGGTGGTGGGCAAGTCCACGGCCGTTTTCAAAAGCCTCAAGGAGGGAGAGGGGTATCAGGATGTGATCGGTCCCCTGGGCAAGCCCACCCATATCGAAAAGGTCGGCACCGTGGTCTGTGTGGGCGGCGGAACCGGCATCGCGGTGCTGCACCCCATCACCCGCGCGCTGAAGGAAGCCGGCAACCGGGTGATCGCCATCATCGGGGCCCGCAACAAGGACCTGCTTATTCTGGAAGACCGAATGAAACAGGCCTCCCATGAACTGAAGATCTGCACCGACGACGGTTCCTACGGCCGAAAGGGGTTTGTCACCGAGGTACTGAAGGAAGTGCTGGAAAACGAAAAGGTGGATCAGGCGGTGGCTATCGGACCGGTGCCCATGATGAAGTTCGTCTCGAAAATGACCGCAGACTACAAGGTGCCTACCTTGGTCAGCCTCAACCCCATTATGGTGGACGGCACCGGCATGTGCGGCGGATGCCGGGTGAGCGTGGGCGGCGAAACCAAGTTCGCCTGTGTGGACGGGCCGGAATTCGACGGGCACCAGGTCGATTATGACGAGTTGATGATGCGGTTGCAGGCTTACTGCGAAGATGAACAGAAATGTTACAATGATTATTGTCTGTTGGAACAAGCCTGATTCCATCATATTGACAACTCCTCCGGACGACATCCGGCAGGAGATGACCAAATAGCGATACTTTCGGAGGACGAAATGGCGGAAAAGAAGAAAAAAAGAGCGATTCCCCGGCAGCCGATGCCGGAGCAGGCCCCGGAGGTCCGGCGCCGGAACTTCAAGGAGGTGCCGGAAGGGTACAGTCCGGAGACGGCCATGGAGGAGGCGACCCGATGCCTTCAGTGCAAAAATCCGGGCTGTGTGGACGGATGCCCGGTGAGTGTGGACATTCCCGGATTCATCGGTCTCATCCAAGACGGGGATTTCAAGGGAGCCATCCGGAATCTCTGGGGAAAGAACAGTCTGCCTGCGGTCTGCGGCCGGGTCTGCCCCCAGGAGATTCAGTGCGAGGGCAAGTGCGTTCTGGCCAAAAAAGGCGAAGCGGTGGCCATCGGACACCTGGAGCGGTTTGCCGCCGATTACGAGCGGGAGTACGGCACCGGCGAATTGCCGCCCAAACAGCCGCCCACCGGCAAAAAGGCGGCGGTGGTGGGGTCGGGGCCGGCCGGCCTGACGGTGGCCGGCGACCTGATCGTCAAAGGCCATGAGGTCACCGTCCTGGAGGCATTTCACAAGCCGGGCGGGGTGCTGGTCTACGGCATTCCCGAGTTTCGGCTGCCCAAGGATATCGTGGCCCAGGAGGTCCATTTTCTGGAGCGTTTGGGTGTCAAGGTCGAGACCAATATGGTGGTGGGCCGAACGGTCAGCCTGGATGAACTGTTCGAGCAGGGATATGATGCGATCTTCGTCGGGGTCGGGGCCGGATTACCCCGGTTTTTGAATATTCCGGGAGAAAACCTGGTGGGCATCCTCTCGGCCAATGAGTATCTCACCCGGGCCAACCTGATGAAGGCCTACCTCTATCCCCAAGTGGATACCCCCATCCCGATGGGAAAGAACGTGGTGGTTCTCGGGGGCGGCAATGTGGCCATGGACGCAGCCCGAACCGCCATGCGCCTGGGCGCCGACAGCTCCAAGATCGTCTACCGGCGATCCCGGGAGGAGATGCCGGCCCGGGTCGCCGAGGTGCACCATGCCGAAGAAGAGGGCATCGAGTTTCATTTGCTGACCAACCCCACCCGGTTTATCGGAGATGAAAAGGGGCGTCTGGCGGGTATGGAATGCCTCAAGATGGAGCTGGGCGAACCCGATGCCTCAGGTCGGCGAAGACCGGTGCCGGTGGAAGGATCGGAATACCGGCTGGACTGCGATCTGGTGATCGTGGCGGTGGGCTCCGGCGCCAATCCGCTGCTGACCCAGTCCACTTCGGAGATGGAACTGAATCAGTGGGGCTACGTCGTGGCCGATCCCAAGACCGGCAAGACCACCAAAAAGGGCGTCTGGGCCGGCGGTGACATTGTCACCGGCGCCGCCACCGTCATCCTCGCCATGGGGGCGGGGCGAATCGCCGCGGATTCTATCCACGATTATTTGACTTTGGGGTGGTAAGCCGAGCCTTGGCTATTTTAATCGTGGCCGCCGGGGGAACCCATTGCTCTTCCGGCGGCTTTTACCTGATTTTTTTCTGATGCATTCAAGCAGCGTCTTTGGCTGTGAATTGAAATTCGTTTTAGGGCTCGTAAATCAATGAGTCCACGAGTGTTCTGATGAAAGGGTTTTGATATATTGTTTAAGTTCTGAAATATCTTTTACCGTCAGAATCTTGTCACTCAATGCATCTAATTGATTGACGTCTGCAATTTGGGAAATTGTTTTAAGAATTTCAAGGCTATTTTTCCCGAATTTCAGCGTTAAACCTATCGCGATCGCTTTCATCAGCCCTTCTCTTCTTCCTTCCTCTCGTCCTTCCTCTCGTCCTTCCTCTCGTCCTTCCTGCATGAAAGTCTTTCTCAGGCCCATCATTTCCTCCTTAACCTGACTCGATGATAGCCATTCCGCTTGATAGCGGACGATCTCATCGTTGCTCAAGTCGGCATACATGTCGATGAAATCGACGTATTTCTTGCGTTTGTCCATATCTTTTTCCAAGGTGACCAGACCTTCCTGTGCTTTGGCATAGACTTCGATGCGCTGATCTTCCGCGTGGGCCATGTTGGGCAGATTCAGACGCGCGACGATGTTGCGGCTGTCCAGGTGGATCATCGCCGGGATGCGGCCCAGGTCGCAGGGAATGAAGCGGAAGATGAGATAATCGTTGCGATCGCCGCCCAGCCGCAGTTCCGGGGGGAACGACCCCGGCCGAAGGAAGATCACCACCGGCACCACCCGAGGAGTATTCAGCAATTCGGCGAGATCAAGGCAGTAGTGCGCCAGACGATGAATGGAAAAGCGTCCGGGATCGGTCTCCTCCTCGATCACGAACAAAATGGCGGCGCGGCGGCCGTCTGGCCACTCCACCAGCAGGGGGATGTCTAACTCTCGAAACCGCTCCCCGAGCCGCTCCTTCAATTGTTCCTGGCGGACCGGGGTAATGCGGGCTTCCGAAGTGATCCCTTCCGCTTCGGGGCCGGCGAAAAACCGGAGCGCAGGAAGCGGGTAATCCAGGATCAGGTTTTTGAAATTCTGATCGTGGGGCGTGTTCGGTTGCTGCTGGTGGGAATCGAGACTCATTTTCGGATCTTTTATCTGGCTCACTCGGGTTGCTTGTTTTTCGGCGGACGACGTCCTCATCGGTATTGAAACGACTATACCAGGGATGGCGGGAAAAAGGAAAGGGGAATTGGAATTCGATCTTATTACATTACCTGAATGCATACCCAACCGAACATCAACACCTACTGCCGAATGAGAGGCTTTTATCAGGAGAAACAACCCGGGGAGAGTATTGCCGATGTGACCCCGGAACAGCTGGAGCGGACCTTTCACGCCAATATATTTTCTATGGTCTATTTCGTACAGGCGGCCCTTCCGCATCTTGAAAACGGCGGCGTCATCGTCAATTTCACTTCGGTGACCGCCTATCAGGGGCATCCCAAATTAATCCCCTACGCCTGCACCAATCCGGTTCAAAAATCAAGAAGCAACCGGGATGCTCAGGGGATTCCGATCCATCGAAGCAGCCGGATTGCGTCCCCGCTGACGTCCCTTAAAAAGTCCTCTCCGTATTTCACCTCTTGACACTTTCTTTCCGTGCGTATACCCCTTGAATGGTCCGTATTCGGGGGTTCCGAAGCGGTACGCGGGTTTTGGAAGAAGGTTTGAGACGGCGCGGAAAACCGATGTCGTTCGTACATCGGTTTTCCGGCGGCCATTTGCGGTTGAACCATTTCAGAAGGAGGATTTATGAAGCTTCGGCACAGAACCCTTTCTATCATCCTGTCCCTCGTTTTTGTGTTTACCATTGCGGGCGCTGCATGGGCGTCCACCCTCGAGGAGATCATTCAGCGCGGTGAACTGCGGGTGGCGGTGCAGACCCAGGGCCCTCCCTTCAGTTTTATCGACAAGAACGGTGAGCGGACCGGCAGTTCCGTGGAATTCTGCCGCTTGATGGCCGAGGAGATGGGCGTCAAAATCAAGTTCCTCGATTTCGATTGGGACGGCTTGATTCCGGCCCTGCTCTCGGGCAAAGCCGATGTATTGGCCGCCGACATGACCGCCAACCTCAAGCGGGCCCTCAAGGTCTCTTTCACCGAACCCTTCTATGAGTCGGGGACGATCATCTTCACCAAAAAAGACGCCCCTTACGAGACCATTGAAGACAGCAACAACAAGGATGTGACGGTCGCCCTGCTGCTGGGCTCCACCGGTGTGGCCGACGCCGACCGGTTTTTGCCCAAAGCCAAACAGAAGACGTACAAAGGCGGCGGACCGCTCCTCATCAATGCCGTCCTTCAGGGCCATGCGGATATCGGGGTCAACGACAAATCCGCGGTGCGCGGCCAACTGGCCAATTTTCCGCCCGACAGCATCAAGATTCTGGATGTGAAAATGTCCGCCCAGCCTCTGGCCTTCGCGGTGCGACCCGAGGATCAGCATCTCAAGGAATGGATTGATCTCTTCTTCACCTGGATCAAGGAAGACGGTCGATACGACGAGAATATCAACTACTGGGTCGAATCCATGAAGTGGAAAGAAGACCACTAATTGGATAGTTCCTGTGTATGGACGCCGCCCAATGCGGCGTCCATCCCCTTCGAATGCTCCGGCAGACCTGATGAAGACCACCCATGCTGAGCACTTTCAATTTCCGGGTGATCTGGGATTACATGGGCCTCTTCCTTCAGGGACTCTGGGCCACCGCCTGGATATCCGCCATCGGGCTGACGGGGGCACTGTCGGTGGGCATTATCGCCTGCATGATGCGGATTTCCGGCAAAAAGTTCCTGTCCGCTCCGGCCATCGCCTATATCGAACTGATCCGGTCCACCCCGCTTCTGGTTCAGCTCTATTTTTTCTATTTCGGTCTGCCGTCCCTGGGCATTCGATTCACGGAATACCAGACCGGCATCTTTGCCCTGTCTCTCAACAGCGGGGCCTACATGGCCGAAATTCTGCGGGCCGGGGTGCAGTCGATTCCGGGCGGCCAGGTCGAAGCCGGCATCGCCTTCGGGCTCAACTATCTTCAGCGGCTGCGCTATATCATTCTGCCCCAGGCCATCGGCGTCACGATTCCGCCGATGCTGGGCCAGACCATCGTCCTGGTGAAAGACAGCGCTCTGCTTTCCCTGATTTCGGTTTTTGAACTGACCCGGGCCAGCCAGATCCTGACCTCCGAGCGGTTCATGCCGGCCGAAGGGTTCCTGACGGTGGCGGTTTTCTATCTTTTGCTCTATTATATTCTGAAATCCTTATCCGGCTGGTGGCAGCGGCGCCTCATCCACCGTCAGGCCTGATCCATTACCGCCATGTGGAGTTTTTATTTTTCTCAATTGGCCGACAGCATCCCCTTTTTCTTGAAGGGGCTCTGGATGACCTTCAAGATCTCGGGGATCAGTCTGGTGCTGGGAACGATTCTCGGATTCTGCGTCGGCATCGCCCGGGCGGGCGGGATCAAACCGCTTCGGTACCTGCTGTATATCTATGTCGATGTCATGCGGGGGACCCCCTACCTGGTTCAGATTTTCATAGTTTTTTTCATTCTGCCGGAATGGGGAATACAGCTCGCGGCGTTTCCTGCGGCTATTTTCAGTCTGACCCTTTATGCGGGAGCGTATATCTGCGAAATCGTGGCCGGCGGCATCGAGGCGGTGGACGAAGGTCAGACGGAAGCGGCCATGGCCACCGGTCTCAACCGGTTTCAGCGGACGCGGTATGTGGTCATGCCCCAGGCCATGCGGACCATTCTGCCGCCCCTGGTGGGCCAGTATGTGCTGCTGATCAAGGATTCGTCCATTGTGTCGGTGATCGGGTTGACCGACATCACCCGGGTCGGCTGGCTCACGGTCCAGCGGATCCCCGAAGGGATCATGGTTTTCGGTCTGGTGGGCATTCTCTATTTTTCCATCTGCTATCCCTTGATTCTGCTGTCCAATTGGTTTGAACGGCGGCTGCGGGCCCAGGGCGGTTGAAAGGCGATTCGGTATGATCCGATTTGAAAAGGTCAACAAATGGTTCGGCAAACACCATGTACTTCAGGATATCGATTTTCATGTGGCCGCCGGGGACGTGGCGGTGATCTGCGGCCCCAGCGGGTCGGGCAAATCGACCCTGATCCGGTGCATCAACCGGCTCGAACCGATTCAATCGGGCGACATCGTGGTGGACGGCATGTCCCTCACCGACAAGAAAACCAACATCACCCGTTTGCGGGCCGAGGTGGGGTTCGTGTTTCAGCAGTTCAATCTCTATCCGCACATGACCGCCCTGGAAAACGTCACCCTGGCGCCCCTCAAGGTTCGAAAGATGAACCAAAACGAAGCGGATGAACTCGGCCGGGAACTGCTGGAAAAGGTGGGCATTCAGGAAAAAGCCTCGGCCTATCCGGCCCAGCTCTCCGGCGGCCAGCAGCAGCGGGTGGCCATCGCCCGAGGGTTGGCCATGCGCCCCAAGATCATGCTCTTCGACGAGCCCACCTCGGCCCTGGACCCGGAGATGATCAACGAGGTGCTCGACGTCATGCGCAAACTGGCCTTCGAAGGCATGACCATGGCGGTGGTGACTCACGAAATGGGGTTCGCCAGAGAGGTGGCCAACAACATGGTCTTCATGGACGAGGGCAAGATCATCGAAACCGGCGATCCGGAGCGGTTTTATACCCATCCCGAAAATGAACGGACCCGGCTGTTCTTGAGCAAGATTCTGAGCCACTGACCCCACCGGCTCACCCATCCGCCGGTATACGCAGATTCAAACCGCTCGCCGCATTTCCAATCCCTTGTATTCCGTTGCAAACCCGGTTTTTTTCAATTCCTCGGCATAAGGGCTCGCCAGCGACGCTTCCCCGTTGATCACCTCCACTGAAATCCGGCGCATCGGATTGAACCGCCGATTCAGCAGCGCTTTGCAGAACGAAAGGTATCGTTCCAGAAAAGGATGATCCGGTGGGACAAGAATCTCGAGTTGTTTAACGCTTCGCTTTGAAATGATCACCAGCCGGGATCCGTGGAAGACGAGATGGGTCGTGGCCAACCGGGACGGAAGGTCCGTTCCCATCCCTTCGATCTCGATGCCGCAAAGCGAAGCCGGATCGACGGCGTTCATCCAGTAGACGGCATTATCGGGAAGCGGTCGGGTTAGCCTTCGAAATGCCTCGTGGGCGATGAACTGAATGCCGGGGAGACCTTCGAAAAAGCGGCCGGAGAGGATTTCCCCCGACAGTTCCATGAGCCGAAGCGTTCGAAAGAGGCGGCCCCAGGACAGGGCCGGGAGTTCCCGCAGGGTGAGTTCCCGAAAAAGGATGCCGTAGCGGCGGAGAAGCTGCCGGACCCGGTCTTTGTCGGTCTCCAATGCCGCCATCGGGTCGTCCGGTTCGGCCGGGCGGGGAAGGGCGCCCCAGTTGCCCGCCATCGGGTTGGCGGTTTTCCAGCGGTTGAACTGCCCGCGACGGCCGGTTCTGCCGGATCGTTTTGAAGGTTTGGGTTCAAAGGGTTTGAACCGGTTCTGAATGCCCTTTCGGACCACTTCGAAGGTGTCGTTGGTCAAGGCGCCCTGCCAGGCGAAATCCCACAGGGTTCGGGTGAGCTCCGCCGTGGCGAGCCCCGTGTGGCTTGCGATATCGAAAAATCCGAAGCGGCCGGAAACGCTCGGCAAAAGATGCGCGGCCGCTTCCCATTTTGTGGATGGCGATCGGTCCGCGTTGTCGGATTCGGCTTTCTGCACCGGCGCCTGAAACAACTCCAGGTCATCCGAAAAGGCGAAGCTGAGGCGCTGGTGTCCGCAGCCGAACCAGGTCAGGTCGCTGCCGGAGAGCAGGCTGTCGAGCCAGGCCGGATAGTAGGGGTCCAGGCGGGCCGGAAGGATCGATTCTTCCCAGGCGGCCGCCGGGGCCGGAAATCCGAAAAGCGTCTCCAGTCGGTCCTGAAGATCCTCTACCGAATCGCCGGGCCGGGCGACCCCCTGAAAGGCGGCCAGAAAGAGGGCGAGTCGATCCGGCGGAAGCGGTGTGAATGCCGGCTGCCGGGACCGGCGCAGCATTCGAAGCAGAATCTCCAGGTTCTCCCGGTCGCAGATCTCGATGGCCTCATCCGTCTCCCGAAACCGGTCCCGCACGACCCGGCCGGATTCCAGAAGGACGTTCATTGCCGATTCGAGTATGGCGGGAGAAACCCCGAACAGGTCCCGTATTCGCGCCGACTGAATCGGTCCGTGGAAGGACAGCCAGGCGAACAGCAGGTCGGGAAAGCCGCCGGGTATGTCATCCTCCGATTCTCCCAACCGGGTTTCCCGCGCCTTTGCGGCCCGTTCGAGGTTTCCCTGGATCTCTTTTGCGATCTGGTTCGGCTGCCTCACCAACGGCGTCCAATTCGTGTCCCCAAGGGAAACACCGAGGTTCGCCAGCAAGCGGGGGACGGTTTCGACGGCGCAGATTCCGGGATGAGCCGCCCCCGGCAGCCGGATTTGAAGCAGCTTTCCGGCGATCGGCTGAATCGCCGCTTCGGGGTCGAAACCGGTGTCCCTTTCCACAGCCTCGATCAGCATCTTCCAATCGCCTTCCGGAATCAAGATCCGCTCCTTGGCCCAATCCAGCAGCTCTTTTGAATCTCTCGGCGCATAACCGGGGGCGGTGCGCTGAAGTTTGCCTTCCAGAACTCGAATGAGCGCATCCGGAATCCGGGGCCTCAGATGGGCCCCGCCGGTCAATTCCCGGAAGAGAGAATCGGTCAGGCCGCCGCCGGCTGCCGGGCCGGGGGTGTCGTCTTCGTACATGTGGTAGTTGGTCTGCTGCCAGATGAGATTCCCGGCAAAAGGGGAGGGAACCCCGGTTACCGTCTCGCTTACTTGAATGGCGCCGGCGGTCAGTTCTTCCAGGAACATTTTCAGGTTCTCCAGGTCGAATTCGTCTCGAAGGCAGGTTCGCCAGGTTTCCAGGAGGATGGGGAAGTCGGGAAGGGCGGTGGCCGCCTCCAGCAGCTTTTTGGCCCGAAGGCGGTTGAGCCAGAGCGGCATCCGCTTCTTGAAATTCATTCGGGGCAGGAGCAGGGCGCGGCCGGCGTTTTCCCGGAATCGTGCCCCGAAAAACCCGGTCTTGGGAAGCCGTTCCCGAAGCAGGGTTTCAAGGTTTTCAGGGGTGACCAGCTCCAGCACATCCCGGGCGGAAAAGGCGTGGGGCAGAATCAGAAGGATGCCGTCGTCGTCGGTATAGACCTCAAGGGGATACCGGTATCCCCTTTCCCATGCGGCGGACAGGGCCATGGCGAATGGCCGGTTGATCCGTCCTCCCCAGAGGGTATGGAGAATCACCTGTTTGCTGTCGGACCGGTTGAGCGGATCGTCGAAATGCTCGATCAGCAGGTGATGCCGGTGGGGCAGGGGGGATTCGGTAAGGTCCCGCTGGCGTTGAAGGAAGGCAAGCAGCTCCCGGGCCGCTGTGTCGTCCATGTGCCAGTCCTCGCGAAGCTCCTGCAGGAAATCAGGGTCTTTCAGCCGGA
>JAABSQ010000090.1 GCA_011390315.1 Desulfobacteraceae bacterium | reverse complement strand
TGACGGTGGTCTGGTCATCCTGCTCTTCATATTCCGCCTTTATATCGGGATAATCCGATTCGAGTTCTACCTGCTTGGCATTCAGCAATTCGGAATAATGGTCGTCCACCTTCTGAACTTTTCCCCGGATCTTCATCAGAATACGTTCCGCTCGCACCTCCTCCGCAGCCGCCATCGCATTCAACCAGGCGGCCATGCCCGTATCACCTTCGGCCGAAGCCCGTTGGCCATGGGTGCGATTTCGGGCGGCGGACAGCGACTCATTCAGAAAAATTCTTACCATGCTGTCACTCGAATTTCCGATCATGATCTATTCCCTTCCTTTTTACAGAAATAACCTCCAGCATTTTCACAGTAAAAATGATATGTCACAGGTTCGAGCCGTTTTCAACCGGCAGTTGCGCTTTTCAGCAACTACCGGTTGAAATTTCTATCAATAGCTTATAGGCTGTGGCAATTCATTTTATGTTTAAAATAGATTTCCACGAGAACATACCCACCCGAAAGGTTTTTATGTTCTGATTTACGGAAATTTCATTTGGCTGATTCGGAAACAAATAGAGCATAACCATTAACAAGGGGATTCATCAAATGGCAGGCATCAACAAAGCGATTATCGTCGGAAATTTGGGAAGAGATCCGGAAATGCGGTATACTCCGGATGGCACTGCAGTAGCGACCCTAAGTGTAGCAACTTCCGACCAATGGACGGACAAAACCACCGGAGAAAAACGTGAGCGTACCGAATGGCACCGAATTGTCGCTTTTCGACGGTTGGCCGAAGTCTGTGGTCAATATCTGACCAAAGGGCGTCAGGTGTATATCGAGGGGAAGATACAAACCAGAGAATGGGAAGACAAAGACGGAAACAGACGATGGACAACCGAAATTGTGGCGCAAACTATGCAGATGCTTGGTTCCAGAAGCGATTCTTCCGGTTCCGGCGGCCCTCCGGGTGAGTATCCCGACTACTACATGCAGGGCGGACCCCAGGAGGATGAAAATTCCAGCGGCGCACCTTCCGGCCAAAGCGAAACCACCTCCGGTCAGAGCAGCGGCTACCAGGGACCCGGCGGCCCGAGCGGTGAAGGCTCCGGAGACCAGGAAGGACCCGAAGACGACGATATACCCTTTTGACCGGACCCACCAGGCAACTCATTCAGATGGATTTATCGGCGGCAAAGGATTGCCGGTTAGAGGACCAGGGGCAAAGGGGTTGACCAAAAAGAACCGGCAGGAGGGGAATTTTCCCCGATCTGCTATGTTGATAAAAAGAAAGAAAATCGCAGGCAGGGCGGTTCCGGCGGAACCGCCCTTAATAAAGATAAAGCAAACGGAGGGGGTGGGCTGGAAGGCTTGAAGTTCAGGGTTTTTCGCTGTCTTCGAGCTTTTCCTTGTCTTTTTCGGCTTTGTCGTCTTCAGAAGTCGCCGATTTGAAGTTTTTGATGGCCTTGCCCATCCCCGCCCCGATCTCCGGCAGCTTTCCGGCCCCGAAGATAATCAAAATAATCACCAGAATGATGATCAGTTCCGGCATTCCGATTCCAAACATTTCCGCACCCTCCTATTCCTCAGACTCAGGCGGCTTCAGCTCTTCCACGAGCTGTTTGAATTCCTTCGACCGGATGTACCGGTCCACGGTTCCTTGATAATCGATCCAGCGCTTCCACAACTCAAGCCAGGTTTCATTGCGCCAGTAACAGTTCGGGTCTTCCTTGCCCTTCAGCCGTTCGATATATTCCACATATTCATCCGCACAACTCTCACAGAAAAGATACGGCACCCGCAGGTTTTTTTGTTCCTCAATCTGTCTCAGATATCCGGGGTCGAGCTGCTGATGGCATTTTTCACATCTGAATTTTCGCCGAGCTCCCTGAAGCGCATTTCGTACCGCAGCCAGTTTGCGCCGTCTTTCGACGGAGGCTTTTTTATCCTTGGCATCCTGAATTTTCGGGTCCAACGAAATGATATCTGCCATACCTCTCCTAAGGAAACGCCAAAAGGCTTTACTTATCCCGTCAGCATAGCACCGGGGAATCGGGGTGTCAATTTTAATCTATCCTTGCCAGAACAGCGGACCCGTGATAGAATTTGCTCTTTTTATTAAGCTTTTGAGAATATCGATTTTCGGTTCGATACCACCCACTCCACTATGAACATAAAAGGAGCAAGATATGGAAAATAAATTTGAGCCCGACGGGCTTCCGGTTCTCATCGGCAGCCTGCCGCTTGGGGATCATCAGGAGGCGGCCCGAATGGTATTCACCCACACCCCTGAAATCCCGCTCTGGGTACAGTTGCCGGTCTACCCCGAAGAGGGAATGATCTTTCAGTTCATGCCGGGTCTGCCCGGTCTGACCGTCAAGGAAGACCGCACCTTCATCAACTCCGCCGAAGAGGTATTGTCAGACGAACTGCTCGCTTTTTATGAAGAGTACATGGCGGTGAACGAAGGTGGAAAGGATATCAATGAGTCCCGCTTCGCCCTCAAACCGGATACCGCCAAGGGGTTCTTTGTCTACAAAGACTTTGTCGAGCGGCAGGACCCGAAGCCGACGGCGCTCAAAGCCCAGATCACCGGCCCCATCACATTCGCCACCGCGGTGAAAGACCAAAACGGCCGGGCCATTTTCTATGACGAGCAGCTTCGAGACGCCGCGGTCAAACTCCTGGCCATGAAGGCCAAGTGGCAGGTCCAGCAGCTTTCCAGATTCGATCGCCCGATCATCCTCTTTTTCGACGAACCGGCCCTGGCCGGATTCGGTTCTTCCGAGTTCATCAGCATCTCCAAAGGGGAAGTGGCCGAATGCCTGGAGGAGGTCATCGGCGCGGTTCATGAGGCGGGCGGCCTGACCGGCATCCATGTCTGTGCCAATACCGAGTGGGACCTGATCATGGACACGGCGGTGGATATCGTCAATTTTGACGCTTTTTCCTATTTTGACAAGTTCATCCTCTACCCGGATACCATCAAAAATTTCCTCGACTCGGGCCGAATCATCGCCTGGGGCATCGTCCCCACCGGGGATGCGGCGGATATCGAACGGGAAACCCCGGAATCCCTGTCAGCCATGTGGGAAGAACATGCCAAAGCCATGGAAAAGCTGGGCATCGACCGGGCGACGCTGCTGTCGCAATCCCTGATTTCTCCGAGCTGCGGCACCGGGTCTCTGAGCCCCAAGCATGCGGAGCGGGTCCTGGAACTGACCCGGGCCGTATCCGATCGGGTCCGAAACCCATCCGAATAACCGTTTACCAAAGAACCGGAGAATTTTTCACAAGGAAACCGATTTATGGATCATACACCAAGCAGATTCACCGGCGCCACCCGCTATGTGCTGGACCCGGAACTGGCCGGCATCGTCAACATCTCCATGGCTCTGGAGATGCCCCTGCTGCTCAAGGGAGAGCCGGGCACCGGCAAGACCATGCTGGCCCACGCCATCGCCGACAGCCTGGGGATGCCGCTGATCGTACTGAATGTCAAATCCTCCATGAAGCTGGTGGAGGCCCTCTATCAGTACGACACCCTGACCCGCCTCAACGACAGCCGGTTCGGGGATTCGGTGCGCAACGTCAGCAATATCGAAGAATACATCAAAATGGGCAAGATCGGCCGGGCCTTCACCTCGGAAACCCGCTCGGTGCTGCTGATCGACGAAATCGACAAGGCGGACACCGATTTCCAGGACGACATGCTCGACGTGCTGGATCAGATGGAGTTCGACATCATCGAAATCGACAAAGTGGTCAAGGCGGTTCACCGACCGGTGATCATCATCACCTCCAACGCCAAAAAGGATTTATCGGATCCCTTTCTGGGCCGGTGCAATTTCCATCACATCGCCTTTCCCGACCCGAAGATGATGCGCAAGATCTTGGATGTTCACTTTCCCGGTCTGGACGAAAACCTGATGGAGAGCGCCATCGCCGCTTTTTACAAGCTGCGGGAGCTTGAAGCCGTGGAAAAAAAGCCGGCCACCCGAGAGCTGATCAACTGGATCCGCGCCCTTCGGTCCGACCCCGACTTCAAACCCAAGAAACTCCTCAAAGGCGAGGCGCCGTTTCTCGGGGTGCTTTTTAAAAAGAGCGGGGATTACCAGCGGGCCGCCGAATTCACCAACCGGCGCAGACTCTTTTAACCGGCCCTTACCATGTTTATCGATTTTTTTTATACCCTCAAAAACGCCGGGGTTCCGGTCAGCCCCACCGCCTTTCTGACGCTGCACAAGGCCCTCGGCAAAGGGTTGGTCCATTCCCTGGATGATTTTTACGTAACCGCCCGATCCGTTCTGGTCAAGAGCGAGCGCTACTTCGATCTTTTCGATCAGGTCTTCGCCCACCATTTCGAAGGAGCGGAGCTGCCCGACGCCGAAGGGGTCGAGGTGGACGAAATGGCCCGGGCCCTGCTGGAAGAATGGCTCAAAAATCCCGAACTCCTGGCCAAGGCCCTGGATGTGGATGAATCGGAGCTGTCCGATCTCACCCCCGAAGAGCTGATCGACTATTTCAAGGAGCGGCTGAAAGAGCAGACCGAGGCCCACCACGGCGGCAACAAATGGATCGGCGCCGGCGGCACGTCCCCGGTGGGCCATTCCGGCTACCACCCGGGCGGGATGCGGGTGGGCGGCGTCTCCCGAAACAAATCGGCCGTGAAAGTGGCCATGGACCGCCGGTATAAAGACTACTCCCTGGAAGGCCCCCTCACCCCCTCCATGATGAATGAGGCGTTGAAGCGGCTGCGCAACATGGTCCCGGCCGGGCCCAAGGACCGGGTCAATCTGGATGAGACCCTCTACCAGACCATGAAAAACGCCGGAGAGATCGAAATCATCTTTGAAAGAAGCCTCAAAGACCGGCTCAAGGTGATCCTGGCCATCGACAACGGGGGCTGGTCCATGGACCCGTATATCCCCATGGTCCAGACCCTGTTCAACTACGCCCGGGCCCAGTTCAAGGAGATCAAGACTTTCTTTTTCCACAACACCGTCTACGACTACATCTATGAAGACCCGGCCCGGTATAAAAAGCCCCGCAAGGTCTCCGACATGGCCCGGCTCGATTCGGAAACCCGGCTCATCATGGTCGGCGACGCCAGCATGGCCCCCTACGAACTGATGACCGCCGACGGCTCCATCCACATCGAAGAGCGAAGCGGCCGGTCGAGTCTGGAGCAGCTCCGGTTTTTATCCGAAACCTTTCCCCACTCGGTCTGGCTCAATCCGGTCCCCGAACGGATGTGGCGCTACACCCAGACCGTCTCCATGATCCGCCGCATCTTCCCCATGTTCGAGCTTTCCATCGACGGGTTGGAGGGGGCGGTGGCCCGTCTCATGGAAAAATCCTGAGGACCGCTGCTTTTGCGCGTGAGGACCTTGACTTTCATCTCGAATTATCCGACAAAAAGTTCTGAAAAAGTGAGCCGGAGATCGCATCTCTCCGGTACGCACACATCCATTGAATTCCATCGAGAGCGGACACAAGCATGATCATCGTCACCGGCGGCGCCGGATTTATCGGAAGCGCGATTGTATGGCGGCTGAACCAGCGGGGGGTGGAAGACATCCTGGTGGTGGACCATCTCGGCGAATCGGAAAAGTGGAAGAACCTGGTTCCCCTTCGGTTCACCGATTACCTGGACCGATCCGTTTTCATCGACCGGCTGGAGGCCGGCGATTTCGGCGATACTATCGAGGCCGTTTTCCACCTGGGAGCCTGCTCCTCCACCACCGAACGAGACGCAGACTACCTGATGGAGAACAATTACCGCTATACCGCCCGCCTCGCCGCCTGGGCCGAAGCCCACCCGGAATGCCGGTTCATCTATGCCTCCAGCGCCGCCACCTATGGAAACGGAGATCAGGGATACGAAGATGATGAAGCGCGGCTGCACCTGCTTCGCCCCCTCAATATGTACGGCTACTCCAAACACCTGTTCGATCTTCTGGCCCGGCGAAAGGGCTGGCTGTCCCGAATGGTCGGGCTCAAGTATTTCAATGTCTTCGGACCCAATGAGGACCACAAGGGCGACATGCGCAGCCTCATCAACAAGGCCTATCCCGGCGTACGCGACCACGGAAAAATCCGGCTCTTTCAGTCCCACCGGGTGGATTACGGCCACGGAGAACAGCGCCGGGATTTCATCTACGTCAAAGACGCGGTGGAGATGACCCTGTTTTTTCTGGATCATTCGGAGGTCAACGGCATTTTCAATATCGGGGCCGGCGAAGCCCGCACCTGGAACGAGGTGGCCGCTGCCCTGTTTCAGGCGGCGGGAACACCGGGAAATATCGAATACATCCCCATGCCCGAAGGGCTTCGGGCCAAATACCAGTATTTTACCCGGGCCGATATGACCAAACTTCGAAAGGCCGGGTGCGACCGAGTGCCCATGAGCCTGGAAGCCGCCGTCGGCGAATATGTGACCGAATACCTGGGACCGGACCGTCCGCTCGGTTTCTGAACCGCCCGCTCCGGGACCTCATAAAAACCGCACTCCCTATCCTACCGGGGGCCGCTCAGGCCCGCTTCATGGAGACTGGGCGACCGCCGATTTACGAAAGGAGGAGATCCCTTGATCCAATCCCTTTCCCTTCGGGCTCGGCTCTTGATTCTGTTCGCCGCCTTGATCTGCTTTTCAGTGGTCCTGGTGGGCCTGCTCAGCTTTTTCCAGTTCCGGTCCTTCGGCGGTTCCACCCTTTCGGTCACCCGGAACGCGCTCACCGAACAGGCGGTGGCGGTGCTCGAAGCCGGTGTCGCCTATGATCGGCAGACCGTCCGCAGTCTGATCGAGACGGCGGCCCGGGATGCCTGGCGGCTGGCATCCTCCAGCAACGCCTGCGGTTATTTCGCGGCCAAGACCGGCAGAAACGAAATCCTGAACCGGATGATCGAGAGTGAGGCCCGAAACACCGTCCGGGGGATTTCGCACATCTGCCGGGTCCAGCACGAACTGGTCCGCGAAAATCTCGACAAAGCCATGGAAATGGCCCGGTATGTCCTGGATGCCAAGGCCGGCATCGAAGTCACCGGTCTGGCTTATTCCTGGACCGCCGCCGACCTGTACACCGGTGAAACCGCCCAAGCCGCCCTTCCCGTTCTTCAGATCGGTTTCGACCCGATCGTCCCCTATGATCCCGCCGGGCAGATCCAGTATGTGGACACGGTCCGACAGGTCACCGGCGCCTCCTGCGCGGTGTTTCAGAAAATGAATTCCAAGTGGGATATGCTGATCATCGCCGCCGCTTTTGATTCCATAGCCGAAAAAGACCTGCACGGCCGCTTCCTGCCCGCCGAAACCCCCGACCAGGGCCCTTCCCCCGTCATCGCCGCCGTGCGCCGGGGCGAACCCTACCGGGGAACTATCGATATCGACGGGAAATCCTTCATCGGCGCGTTTGCGCCGCTGCGGGACGACTCCGACGAGATCATCGGAATGCTCTTCACCGGGTCGGATACCGGCGGCTTTTCCAAACTGAAAGAGACCATCCTGAACACCACCCTCGGTAAAACGGGGTACGCTGCGGTGATGGCTCCGGACGGCCGTTTGATCATCCACCCTCGGGCCGATGTGGAGGGGCTGAATGTCCTCACCGATCTTCATATTCCCGAATTTCAGACGGTGTTGGACAATTTCCAAACGCAGGATACAGGACTGATCTCCTATACCTTTGAGGACCGAAGAAAATTCCTGGCCTATTCCTATTTTGAGTCCTGGGAATGGATCATCCTGGCCACCGGATACTGGGATGAATTCTCTCAGGAAGACACAGCCCGAGAGCTATTGAAGAACGAAATTCAGGCCATCTTCAGCATCGCCCGTCAGGAAATAGAGGGTCAGCCGCAGGACCTCTACCGACAAATCCGATGCATCGGCGCCGACGGCGTTGTATCCCTGTCGCTGACCGGGGATGCCGATTCACCGGAAAAACCCTCTTCCGACAACATTCTGGACCCCCGGGCGATGGAGGTTCTTAAAGAAAAATCGGTCTACTATTCACCCCTTCAGTCAAGCGAGTCCGGGGATACCCTGACCGTCGCCGCCCCGATTTTTCTGGATCAGGATTTTGTGGGGGCCATGGTGGTGGAACTCGACTGGAATCTCATCTGGGAATCCCTTCGGAACCGGGTCTATGGGAAGACCGGCTATGCGTATATCATCAACCCGGAGGGGATCTTGGTCAGCCACCCAAAATACCGCCTGGCCGACGGGGTGAACATCGGGGATGCCCGGTATGGCGAAATGGCCGAACTGGTCAACCGGAAAATGCGCAGAGGAGAGGCGGGAGACGGGATCTACACCTTTGAAGGAATTGAAAAATATGTCTATTTCAAACCCCTTCGGATCGGTGATGCGGTTTACAGCATCGCGGTCACCAGCCCGGTCTCCGAATTTTATGAACTGGCCGCCATTATCGAGGGAAAAGCCGAGACAAGCCTTCAAAACGGCATGAAAATTCTGGTGCTGGTGGGCTTGGGCCTGCTCGGGATCGGGCTTCTGCTGGCGTTCCTTTCCAGTACCGGCATCGCCCGCCCCCTTACCGCCATTATCGACGGCTTGATCCGAAGCGCCGACCAGATCGACCGGTCCAGTCATCAACTGGCCGACGCCGGTCAAAAACTGGCCGAAGGGGCCTCGGAACAGGCCGCCTCTCTGGAGGAGACTTCGGCCTCTCTCGAAGAAATGTCCGCCACCATTCAGCAGAACGCCGAACATGCCCTGGAAACCGACCGACGAATGCAGGACACCCGCCGCACCGTCGAAGACGCCACCGGAATCATGGAAAAACTGGTGACTGCCATGTCCGACATTGCGGGCGCCGGAGAAGCCTCATCAAAGATCATTCAGACCAGCGAAGACATCGCCTTTCAGACCAACCTGCTGGCGTTGAACGCCGCGGTGGAAGCGGCCCGGGCGGGTCAGGCCGGGGCCGGATTCGCGGTCGTGGCCGAAGAGGTGCGGCGGCTGGCCTTGCGCGCCGGGCAAGCCTCTCGAAGCACCTCCGAGCTGGTTCAATCCATCGTGGACCGTCTTCAGGAAGGAACCGACCTGGTGAAGCGAACCGATGACGCCTTTCGGGAGATCGAGGCCAGCGCTTCGGAAGTGGCCGACCGAATCGG
>JAABSQ010000089.1 GCA_011390315.1 Desulfobacteraceae bacterium | reverse complement strand
CGATCGATAAGGTTCTTTCCATTTGTGTTATCCTTTCTTCAGTAACATTCGAGTTCGGTGTGTGGGGTCCAATAGCAGAAGCCGGGGTGACAAGTCAACCGCCCGAACAGCGCCGGGACCGTCGGGGCCGTCGGTCCTCGGGCCATGGCCGATTGCCTTTCGGCCATTATGGCTTATTTTAGGCGTGTAAATTTTTACCATTCAATTTCGCCGTCTCGGCCGATCCGCCGAAATTGGCGTTTGCATTCGTTTCAACTCTTATGATAGGGGAGGAATTCATACGTTGGAAAATGAAACCATCGAGAATATAAACAAACCTTCATCGGATTCCATGCAGGAAAGCGCCGACGCCATCAAACACAAGCAGACCTTTTCGGACAACGAGCTGTCTCGGCAGCTGTTCGGAGAGTACAACCGAAACCTTCAGAAAATCGGCAATGCACTGGATGTGGCGGTCCACGCCCGGGGCAATACCGTCATCATCGAGGGGGATCCCATCGCGGTGCGTCTGGCCCGGAATATCCTCGACCAGCTCTACGACCTGTTAAAGAGCGGATACCCCATCTATCCCAATGATGTGGATTACGCCGTCAGCGTACTCAGCGCCGACGACCGGACCCGGCTCAAAGACATCTTCATGGACACGGTCTACATCACCGCCAAGAAACGGTCCATCACCCCCAAAAGCATGGCCCAGAAAGAGTATATCGATGCCATCCGCAATTTCGACATCGTTTTCGGCATCGGCCCGGCCGGCACCGGCAAGACCTATTTGGCCATGGCGATGGCGGTGGCGGCCCTCTCCAAGGGCATCGTCAACCGGATCATCCTGACCCGGCCGGCGGTGGAAGCCGGAGAAGCCCTCGGGTTTCTGCCGGGAGACCTTGCGGAAAAAGTCAATCCCTACCTGCGGCCCCTCTATGACGCGCTCCATGACATGATGCGGTTCGAAAAGGCCTCCAACCTGATTCAGCAGGGGGTCATCGAGGTGGCGCCCCTGGCCTTCATGCGGGGCCGCACCTTGAATGATTCCTTTATTATCTTAGACGAAGCCCAGAACACCACCACCGAACAGATGAAGATGTTTCTCACACGTCTCGGATTCAACTCCAAGGCGGTCATCACCGGCGACATCACCCAGGTCGACCTGCCGGCCAATCGCCCCTCCGGGCTGATCGAGGCCCAGAAAATTCTGCAGCGGATCGACGGCATCCAATTCATCTTTTTCACCAAAATCGACGTGGTCCGCCATCGGCTCGTTCAGGAGGTCATTCAGGCCTATGAGGAGCTGGATGAGCGTAAGAAAAAGGGGACCGCCTCCGGTTAATTCCATATGAATATCAAGAAGACGAAAACCGCCCTGGCGGAATACCTCCATTCCAGCCGCCTGGTGAAATGGGTCTTGCTGGTCGTGGTGATGGCGGTTTTTACGGTCATTCTCTACCCCGGCATCATCATCACCGCCCCTTCCTATCAGCTGGGGGACGTTGCCAAGCGGGACATCAAAACACCCAAGGATTTTCTGATCGAGGACCGGATCGCCACGGAACGGAACCGCCAGAAGGCGGCTCAAAGCGTATTGACGGTCTACGATCACAACACCCTTCTCCAGAATCGAATCAATCAGAATGTCCGAAACGCGTTTGCCGCGGTTCGGAACATGATGGCGGAATCGCCGTCCGAAGCCGCAGCCGGCCCGGCTTCGGACATCTCCCTGAAAAACGGCGATGTTCCCTCGGATCAGGTCTGGGCCGCCAAGGAATCCTTTGAAAAAGAGTTGGGGATTTCGGTCAGCGACGGGGCTTACCGGGTGCTGATGCGGGAAGGCTTTTCCGAGCGGATCGCCGATCGCATCGTCGCCATTCTGGAAAAATTTCTGAGCACCGGCATCGTCGCCGATAAAGAGGGGCTGCTGAGGGAATCGGATCAGGGCATCATCCTGAGATCGGTCGGCACCAAGGCCGAACGGATCATTCGCAATCCCGGCATGTTTTACGGGTTGGATCAGGCCAAGACCACCGCCCGGTCGGCGGCCCAGGCCGATCTCAAAGACATCAATTATACCCTGTTCAACCTGATCGTCGATTTTGCCCAGCGCCTGCTTCAGCCCAACATCACCCTGAACCGGAATGAAACCGAAGAGCGCAAGGTCGCGGCGGCGGCGGATGTCAAGCCGATCCTGTACCGCATCAAGGCCGGGGAGATGCTGCTTCGGGAAGGCGAACGGGTGACGGAAGTACAACTCCTGAAGCTGAAGACGCTGCGGCAGCAGAATCGGCTCGAAAAGCACTATGCCCGAACGGCCGGCGCCCTCATGCTGATCATGAGCCTGCTGCTCATCACCTATTTTCTCAATACCCGCAAACCGGAACGGAAGGTATTTCAAAGCAACAAGGATCTGCTCTTTGTGGTGGTGCTTCTGGTCTTCTTTTTTTTCGTGCCCAAGATCTCCCAGACGCTTTATGAAGCCCTGATCCGCAGCACCCCCTTTGCCGCCTCCGAAGCCTCGATCTTCTACGGCATTCCCCTGGCGGCCGGCGCCATGACCGTCTGCCTCTTTCGAGGGTTTTCCGCGGCCGTGCCCTTTTCGGTGGTGTTGGCCGCCTGCACCGCGGTAATCTTCCAGAGCCGGTTCGAAATCTTCCTCTATTTTCTGCTGAACGGGGTCATGGGAGCCTACTGGATGCAGAACTGCCGGGAACGAAAGGTCTTCGCCATCGCCGGGCTGAAACTGGGGCTGCTGAATGTGCTGCTGGCCGTAGCCACCGATGTCTATCTGGGGGAACTGTCGGGGCTCAAGCTGGCCTGGGACGGCCTTCTCGGTTTTCTGGGAGGGGTGGGTGCGGGGATTCTCACGGCCGGCATCGTGCCGCTGCTGGAGATGCTCTTCGCCTATTCCACCGACATCACCCTGCTGGAACTGGCCAACCTGGAGCGGCCCATTCTTCGCCGGCTCATGATGGAAGCCCCCGGCACCTATCACCACAGCATCGTGGTGGGCTCCATGGTGGAGGCGGCCGCTTCGGAAATCGGGGCCAACCCGCTGCTGGCCAAGGTCTGCGGATATTATCATGATATCGGAAAGATCAAAAAGCCGCTCTACTATATTGAAAACCAGAGCCATTGTGAAAACCGCCATGACCGGCTGGCGCCCTCCATGTCGAGCCTGATTCTGATCTCCCACGTGAAGGAAGGGGTGGAAATCGCCAAAAAGCATAAGCTGGGCGGAGAGATCTCCGATGCCATCCGCCAGCACCACGGCGCCAGCATCATCAAATATTTTTATGAAAAGGCCAAAAAACTCAAGGGAGAAGATGCGGTCAAGCTGGAAAACTTCCGGTACCCGGGGCCCAAGCCTCAGACCCGGGAAATCGGTCTGTTGATGATGGCCGATGTGGCCGAGGCCGCCTCCCGCACCTTGGAAAACCCGACCCCCTCCCGGATCAAGGGGCTGGTCGGAAACCTGATGGATAAAATATCCTCGGACGGCCAACTGGACCACTGCGATCTGACCTTGAGGGATCTGCACAAAATCAAAGCCAGCTTCATCAAGATCCTGAATGCCATTCACCATCACCGGGTCGAATACCCGGATGAAGGTCAATCCAAACGCAAGCAGACAAAGGAAAAAGAAAAACATGGCGGTCCTGATCACCGACAACCAAAAAACCCGGGCAATTTCCCCGGAGAAGGTTCGAAAAACAGCCCAGCAAGTGTTAGAGGCGTTGGGGTCTCCTGACGGAGAACTGTCGGTCCTGATCGTGGACGACGCCGAGATCGCCGAGTACAACCGTACCTACCTGAACCGGGAGGGTCCCACCAATGTCATCGCCTTTCCCATGCGGGAAGGCGAATTCAGCGAGCTCACCCCCTACCTGCTGGGGGATGTGGTCATCTCCGCAGACACCGCCGGGCGGGAAGGCGAGACCGCCGGGATTTCCACGGCGGAACGGTTCGATCAACTTCTGGTCCACGGAATCCTCCATCTGTTCGGCTATGACCACGAACAGGAGGCGGCCGAAGCGGCGCTCATGGAAAGCAAGAGCGAAGAACTCTTGGCCCTGATCACCGAGACCCGTCGGGACTGAGATATGGAGGTTCCGATCCTGGCGGTGACCACCCGCTCCCCGAAGGAGACATGTGAACTGGGCCGAACCGTCGGAAGCTGCCTGACCCACGGCATGATGCTCTATCTGATGGGGGATCTGGGCAGCGGCAAGACCGCCTTTGTCCAGGGGCTGGCCCGCGGGCTTGAGGTGCCTCCCGAGTATTATGTCACCAGCCCCACATTTACCCTGGTCAACGAATATTCAGGGCGCCTTCCCCTTTACCACATCGATCTCTACCGGCTGGATGACGCGGTGGATTTTGAAGACATCGGGCTCTATGATCTTCCCGAGGAGAACGCGGTGGCCGCCGTGGAATGGGCCGAACGGCTCCATCCGGCGGATCGGGGCGAGGGGATCACCGTTCGGTTCGAGATTCAAGAAGAAGCGATTCGCCGGGTCCGGCTGATTGCATCTGGACTTGCGGCGGGGGATTTGATAAGGGAGGTCGAAAAAATCGCCAAGGAGAGAACATGGGTGTAATCGTACAAAAATACGGCGGCACATCCGTCGCCGATATCGATCGTATCAAAAACGTGGCCCGGCGGGTCGCCAAGGCCCACGATGAGGGCAACGCGGTGGTGGTCATTCTGTCGGCCATGTCCGGGGTCACCGACAACCTGATTCGGATGGCCCATCAGGTGACCGAGGACCCGGCCCGGCGGGAACTGGACGTGCTGCTGGCCACCGGAGAGCAGACCACGGCCGCGCTTCTGGCCATGACCCTGATATCCATGAATTACCGGGCCGAGTCCCTGCTGGGGCACCAGGCCGAAGTCCTGACCGACTGCGATTACGGCCGGGCCCGAATTCTCGACATCGGGGCCGATCGCATTCGGCGCCTGGTGGATGCGGGCAATATCGTGGTGGTGGCCGGGTTTCAGGGGTGCGACCTCAACGGCAATATCACCACCCTGGGCCGGGGCGGGTCGGATACCTCGGCCGTGGCCATCGCCACCGCCCTCAAGGCGGATGTGTGCGAAATCTACACCGATGTGGACGGCATCTACACCGCCGATCCGAATATCTGCCCCAAGGCCCGAAAGATGAAAAAAGTCTCCTTCGAAGAGATGCTGGAGATGGCCAGCCTGGGAGCCAAGGTGCTTCAGATCCGGTCGGTGGAGTTCGCCAAGAAATACAATGTGCCCATACATGTTCGTTCGTCGTTTACCGAAGAGGAGGGAACCATGGTCGTCAACGAAGAAGCCGATATGGAACGTCTGGTGGTATCGGGCGTGACCAGCAGCAAAAACGAAGCCCGAATCGCCGTCAAAGGCGTTCCGGATCAGCCGGGAATCGCGGCCAAGATACTGACCCCCATCGCCGAGGCGGGCATCAATGTAGACATGATCGTTCAGTCCTCCCCCACCGGGGATACCAACGACCTGGCCTTCACCGTGCCCAAAACCGATTACAAGCGGGCCATGGAGATCGAACGTAACGTGGCCCGGGATATCGGGGCCCAAGATGTGCGGGGCGACGACAGCATCGCCAAGGTGTCGGTGGTCGGGGTCGGCATGAAAAGCCACTCGGGGGTGGCCGCCAAAATGTTTTCCACCCTGGCCGCCGAAGGGATCAACATCCGCATGATTTCGACCTCGGAAATCCGCATCTCCTGCATCATCACCGACAAATATGCCGAGCTGGCCGTACGGGCCCTGCATTCGGCATTCGGTCTGAATAGCGAATAACGGAATTGACAAACCCGATTCCCGTGAATAGATTGATTGTCAATACGAATGAATCCAAGTAAGGAGGTACATTAGATGACTGAAGCAAACAATGACCGGCTCGAAGTCACCCCGAGCGCGAGCGAGCAGCTCGAGGAATACTTCAAGGGCCGAGACAAAAGCCCGATTCGAATCTTTTTGAACGAAGGCGGGTGAGGGGGCCCATCCCTTGCGATGGCTCTGGATGAGCCGAGAGACAACGACGAGAAATTTGAGATCGGCGGTTTTACCTATCTGGTCAATGAAGATTTTCTGGAAAAGGCCAAGCCTATTTCGGTCGATTTCGAGGGAATCGGATACAAGCTTACCTGCGGCATCGATTTCAGCCGGCAGGCGGCATGCTCCTCCTGCGGAACCGGAAATACGAGCTGCTCATAAATAAATTTCGAATCGCGATCGTTTACGAAAGGGCCGCACATGCATTGTGCAGCCCTTTTTTTATGGGGTTCGGCAATGCCTGTTTTTCAGCAATACCGCTTAATTGTTGACTGTTTTCGAGGGGCGTGCTAGGGGACGGATACTCGGAGCCCATGACGGATTGGTTTGACTTTTTTGAACGGAGGATACGGAATGCCACAGGTCACCTACGAGCTGAATGAATCGACTGCGATCGTGACCCTGAATGACGGAGAAAACCGGTTCAACCCCGATTTCATCCATTCTTTTCTGGACCTTCTGGATGAAATCGAAGCCGCCACCGATGCCCGAACCCTGGTGGTCCGGTCGGCCCATGAAAAGATTTTTTCCAACGGCATCGATCTGGACTGGCTGATTCCGGTGATTCAGCAGGGAGACGTCCCCGCGGCCAAGGATTTTTTCTTTCTGATGAACCGGCTCTTCAAGCGAACCCTCACCTACCCGATGATCACCCTGGCGGCGATCACCGGGCACGCCTTCGCCGGGGGCGCCATCTGGTCCTGCGCCTTCGATTTTCGGTTCATGCGCTCGGATCGCGGGTATTTCTGCTTTCCCGAGGTGGACCTGGGCATTCCTTTTCTGCCGGGCATGCTGGCATTGCTGAAAAAGGCGATTCCCATGTACAAGCTGGAAGAGATGCACCATACCGGCCTCCGCCTCACCGCCGAAGAATGCGAAAAACATCACATCGTCGCCCGGGCCTGTCACCTCGACCATCTCATGGATGAAACCCTGGCATTTGCCGGTCCCCTCACCAAAAAAAGGGCGGTGCTGCAGGAGATGAAGGCCCGGCTGTATAAAGATATCGTCCACGCCCTGGATGTGGAAGATGTTCCCTATATCGAATCGGGAAAATTCAACATCGGGTAAAGTGCGGGGCGACCAAGGAGGACCCCATGAAGATATTCATTACAGGCGGCGCCGGCTTTGTCGGCGCCCACCTTTCCCGACGGCTCCTGAACAAGGGACACACCGTTATCGCCACCGGCACCCGCCCGGATCAGGACCGGATTCACCATGATGAATTTCATTACCTCTCCTGCGACAACACACAGCCGGGTCCCTGGCAGGAGGTGGCGGCGAAAACCGATGCGGCGGTCAACCTGGCCGGCCGGTCCATCTTCAATTACTGGACCGAATCCTACAAGCAGAAGATGTACGACAGCCGCATTCTGACCACCCGGAATCTGGTGGATGCACTCCCGGAGAACCCGGACTTTGTGCTGGTGTCCACCTCCGCGGTCGGATATTACGGCAGCCGAGGGGACGAAATTCTTACCGAGGACGCCCCGCCGGGAGACGATTTTCTGGCCGAACTGGGAAAGGACTGGGAAGCCGAAGCCGAAAGGGCCCGGGAAAAAGGGGCCCGGGTGGCCATCCCCCGCTTCGGCATCGTCCTCGGAAAGGGCGGCGGGGCCATGAAGCAGATGCTTCCGATCTTCAAACTGGGCCTGGGCGGCCCTCTGGCCGGCGGCAGCCAGTGGTTTCCCTGGATTCACATGGAAGATCTCGTCGCCGCCATCGAGTTCGCCCTGGAAAACGAGGAGGTATCGGGGCCGTTCAACCTCACCGCCCCGGACCCGGTCCGGAACAAAGAATTCACCCGCATTCTGGCAGATCGGCTCCATCGGCCGGCCTTTATGCCGGCGCCCGGCTTCATGATTCGAACGGTCATGGGCGAGATGGGGGATACCCTGCTGGCCAGCACACGGGCGATTCCGGAAAAGCTCTCGGGATACGGTTTCCGGTTTACCTATCCGACCGCTCAGACCGCCCTGGACCGGATCATTCAGGAAGAATCCGAATAGGGCTTGAATAGGCGCCAATCTATCATGCATCAACCCTTGCCGAGTTGCGAACGATGAAAAGATACCTATATTATCTGGGAGTTTTGGCACTGGTTCTCTGGGGATGCGCCGGTCCCCCGCCGGAGTATGCGCCTCCGGAAGATCTCTTCATTCAAGAAGTTTCCGATATACCCGGTGTTTCAAAGGAAGCACTTTTCAACGGCGCCAAAATCTGGGTGGCCAAAAGCTTCTCCTCCGACCTGGATGTGATCCAGTATGCGAACCGGGAACAGGGGGTGGTGGTGGGAAAAACCAGCATCCCCCATGAACGCCCCTCCAAGTTCGGGGGCCCGGAGCGGTTCGAGCTTCGGTTCACGGTGGTGGCTGAAACCAAAGACGAAAAAATTCGAACCACCTTTAAAGACCTTCGCCTGATGGGCGGGTTCGGCATCGATCCGCTCCTGGCATCGGACATCGAGGTGATTCGGCCCAAGCTGGTGGAATCGGTCCAGGCCCTGGTCGCCTCCTATGAGAAGAAATCCGAAATGGAAGACTGGTAGAAATCGGGTAATGAATATCGCAACGGAGACACCATCGGAAATGGTGATTCGCCAGGCCCGGGAGGTCCTCAAATCCGAGGCCGAAGGGGTCCTGCAACTGGTGGACCGAATCGACCACAACTTCGCCCGAATGGTGGAGGTGATCTGCGCGGCCTCGGGCCGCCTGATCGTGGCCGGCATCGGCAAATCCGGCATCATCGGCCGTAAATTCGTGGCCACCTTCAACAGCACCGGCACCCGGTCCCTGTTTCTCCACCCGGTGGAGGCCATGCACGGGGATCTGGGCATGGTCGGCCCCGAAGACGTGGTATTGGCCCTGTCCAACAGCGGCGAAACCGAAGAATTGAACATCCTGATTCCAACCATCCGCAGCATGGGATGCACGGTGGTCGCCTTTACCGGCAATCCCCGGTCGACCCTGGCCTGCAACAGCGACATTGTCATCGACGTGGGGGTCGAGCGGGAGGCCTGCCCCATGGGGCTGGCCCCGACCACCAGCACCACGGCTCTCCTGGCCATGGGCGACGCCCTGGCCGTGGTGCTGATCCATAAAAAAC
>JAABSQ010000088.1 GCA_011390315.1 Desulfobacteraceae bacterium | reverse complement strand
ACATTCGGGGCATTCTTTTTGTTCTTCAGCCATTTGAATTCCTCCTTTTTATCTGATCGGTTCACGTTTTCGATTCAGCCCTGGAATCCGGTCCGCCTTATTCCAATTTGGAAAGCGATACCTTTACGAAGGCCGGAATATCATCTGGATTTCGACTGGTAACCAGGTTGCCGTCTTCCACGACCTCCTGGTCCAGAAATTCGGCGCCCGCATTTTTGATATCCTGGGCGATGGATTTCCAGCCGGTCGCCTTTCGCCCGCGCAGTACATCGGCGGTGATCAGCAGCTGCGCCCCGTGGCAGATAGCGAAAATCGGTTTTCCGATCTCCATAAAACTCTTGGCAAAGGCCACCGCTTCATCATACGCCCGAAGTTTATCCGGGGAATACCCGCCGGGAATCAGCAAGGCGTCGAAATCATTGGCGGCCACATCCTTGATGGCTTTATCGATCTGAACCGGGGTTCCGTCTTTTTTCCCCTTCACGGTCTTGCCGGCCTCCAGACCGATATGGGTCAATTCATGGCCTTCGCTCTTAAAAGCCTCGGCCGGTTGGGTGTATTCCGAATCCTCGAACAGGTCGTCGATGATGACGGCAATATGACTCATGGTTTTTCCTCCTTCTTTTGGGCGTCCATGGATTCCACCGGTACCACAGGGCAGGTGACGCTGCCGCGTATACCGGGGCATTTTCGAATTTTCGCGGACAACTTACTCAGGCCGGCCATGTCATCGGCATCAACCCGAACGATCGCATCCCATTCTCCGAGCACATAATCCATCGATTCCACACCGGGCTCTTTCAATGCGTGAGCCGCTTGGGAAAGATCCGCTTCCGGATCGAACCTTACCAGAACATAGGCCTTCATAGGGTTTCTCCTCCTCATTTATATTGTTGAATGCTCCCACTATATACCGTTGCCGCTCCGCGGCATTCATTGGCCGAAACGATGATCAATGCCTCGAATGTAAACCTTTCATCGCCGGGGCCGGTGACCACCGTCTGCGGCGCAAAAAACCGGTCCGGTGCATCATGCCTTACGCAGCCGATACGTGATCCGCATCGGCCACACCAAGGTTACGAATATTCGGTGAAATTACAATAAGGTAAATCCCGTATTTCAGATCTGGAATTTATTCCGGATGAGTCTGTGTCAGCGGCGCGCGAGGGATAAAATCGGAGAGAGAATCGGGTGAAGGGAAGAAAAATAAAAAGCCGTATCGATGTTTTTCTCATCGATACGGCTTTTGAAAAGAATAAAGCAGACGGTCTGCTACATTTCCATCATATGATCAAACAGCAGCAATTGAATCTTTTCCCATGCATCGCTGTCGGCCACCGGCAAAGGCGTTTCTTTCTGAAAATGAAAATCCTCGCACAAATCCATAATCTCAGGGTTTTCAGCACTGAGGCTTTTCCAAATGCCTTCGGCGTTGTTGGAATCCGAGTTTTCGGCCAGAGCGGTAATCGCATCGATGATAAACACTTTCCCATCAGGGGTAAACCGGACCGGGGTATCATCCAGGTTGAGCACAACATTATTTTCCATAATTTTTTATCCTCTTTTCATTATATTGACAATTTTCCATACCCCCGGGTCTACCCTGTTTGGAAAGCAATGGGAATACGGTAAACTCCGTAGGTGTATAGAAAAATATCTTTATTTTGGTCCGGGGGAATAAACGAGACCGGTCGGCCTCTGTAAAGCGTACGGCAATTCTTCCTTTATTGTTTTTTGAATTCTTTATGAATACAGGATGTCTCCATAGCATCTACAGGATAGTCTGTATAGATCTTTTTTTAAATTCCGGTTAAACAACTAGTAAATCACCCTACTGGAACGGAATTGAGTTGAAAAAAGAGACGACTGGCGCTTTGTGGAGACGGATTGATTGCAACGACTATGGCGGGAAATATATGACATGAAGGCATTGGTTGTGGAAGACAATGAGAGTTTAAGGGAAACTCTCATGGAAATACTGGAGACCAATTTTCCTGATATTCAAGTATCCGGCGCGTGCAATAGCCAGGAAGCCATGGAGGAGGTGGAAAATAACCTCCCCGAACTGATTTTTATGGATATTCAGATTCCGGGTGAAAACGGCTTGAAGCTGACCAGGAAAATCAAAGCTCAATATCCCGATACAGTCGTGGTCATCCACACCAATTATGACCTGCCCGAATACCGGGAAGCCGCCGTCGACTACGGAGCCGATCACTTCCTGTCCAAAGAAAAATCCAATCCGGATGAGATCGTTGCGTTGGTGGGGTCTCTATTTTCCGACACTTGAGATTTAACCTGTATTCCGACGCTCGATAATACTTTTTCTTTTCCGGTATTCCTGCTTGTTCATCATCATTTTCTGCTGACCGATCCGCTACAACACTTCCAAATCAGGATTTTGTTTCAAAAAAACCCTATTTAAATTGTTTTCCAGCTTCTTGCAATATCCTCAGAAAATGATCGTATTCCCTGATCCCTCTTTTCCTTGTCTGTAAGGTTTGATTCCTCCTCCCAACAGATCTCTTGCAAAAAAAGCATGATAAGTCGATGGATTCATCCCCGCAAAGAGTCGTTGACACCCAAGCCCGGCTATATTAAAGAGCAAATCCCGCCACCGCCCGCACTCTCTGGAACCTGCCCGCCGAAACGGAGGATCGGTTCCGGGACAAATGGCATGACTGGATGGAAGAGCCGGATCACGTCGGAACCGTGGACGAACTCTATTTTCGATTTGCTGCCGAATGGCTGATGGAACGCTACCGGGATGGCGCTTATGCTCTTTGAAGACGGACTCGGTGAGCTTTTATTGGCAAAGCAGATCGTCCGGCTTCTTGTGTTCGACCCCAAAAGCGAGGTGATTGCAAGATGGATACCCGATTGAAATATCAAAAAATCATCAAAGACATTTTGTCCGAATACGCCAAATACAAACCGGCTTACGGCGAGATCGATTCGAGACTGACCTTTGATGATCGAAACGGCGCTTATGCGTTGTTTCAGCTCGGCTGGGACGGCGACGAATATGTGCATGGAGCTATCGTTCACATTGATCTGGTCGGTGACAAAATCTGGATTCAGTACGACGGCACCGAAGAAGGCGTTGCCGAAGATCTGCTCAAAGCCGGTGTTCCCAAATCGTCGATCGTGCTTGGATTTCGTCCGGTTGAATTGCGGAAGCACACTGGGTTCGCCGTGGGGGGAGACGCCAGCCAGGAAACAATGCCCGAATTGGCCTGAAAAGGGGCATACCTTATGAAGACCTCTGCCATTAAAAAAATGGAAATTGTCAATTCTCTGGCCCTCGTTTCAGACGACGATCTCGACAAAATCAAGGCGTTTGTCGATGGGCTCTTGTCTGAATCAGGATACCCGAAACCGCCCAACCGTAGTCTGGAAGGAATTTGGAAAAGACAAGGGTCTTGGAAAAATAGTCGAGCTGGAAGCGGAAATTGCGGAAGTCAGGCGGCAAGAAAGAAAGATGCTCAACAGACTGAAAGCCGTGTTCGGATCATTTCAGCGGCATGACGTCGGATATGTTGTGATCGGAGGCATCCCATCGGTGATCCACGGCGTGCCGAGAGCCACCTTTGACCTTGACATTCTCATTGGTGCCGAATCCTTCCGAACAGGACCGTGGCGCCGGAGTGCGGCGCGGCGGGGGATTATGACCGGTTTTTAACGGGGCCGTAACATGGACAAACCTTTGGCCTGCTTCAGGTGATACAGTGATCGAAAAATTGAGTTTCCGCTGGTTCAAGTCCATCGAGAGCCTCGAGTTTGAACCGTCAACAGTCAACATTCTGATCGGAGCAAACGGCAGTGGAAAAAGCAATGTCCTGGAGGCCATCGGGGTGCTGTCGGCGGCGGCCGGCGGGAGGGTGGATGATGAATCCCTCTTGAGGCGCGGGGTTCGGCCGGGGCTTCCATCCCTATACAAATGCGCATTTCCTGGTATCCGCGGAACGACACAGATCGACTTCGGTGCTTGGAGCAGCCATGCCTCTTATGAGACTTCACTATCCAATATCATCAAGGATCCCTCGCCTGAGTGGCTTTATCGTGCCGAAAAATTAATGGAAAATGGAAATGCAATCATCGGCAGGCCCAAAGAAGGGAAGGATAAATATAATCCAGAAGCTGGTTTGGCGGCCTTATTGATGGTGGAGTTGGACCCAGAAAGCTCTTCGGTGATACTTCTCAAGGAACTTCGTGATTTTGCCATTTATTCGCCGGATACGAACACACTGCGCGGCGTTACACCGGATATGTTACAGCGTAAACCCGTTGGGTTGTCTGGAGGTCATTTGGCTATCGCGCTTTCCGACCTGTTGGAAAGTGGCAATCCGTTTTTCGAAAAGGTTCGACAAGATGCATTATCCCTGGTGGATTGGGCAAAATCCTATGACACTGCGCCTTCGAACGAAATCCCTCTGTCGTCTTCCGTCGGCTCGACGCAAAGGGTCATCCGATTTACCGATCGCTATATGCAGCCAAACCGCAATGTTCTGTCCGGATATGACGCCAGCGAGGGCGCGCTTTACGTTTTGTTCCATGCCGTGCTTGCGGCCCACCCCAAAAGCCCGGTGATATCCGCCGTGGACAATGCGGACCACGCCCTGAATCCCAGACTGGCCAGGGCGTTGCTGTCCAACATCTGCAAATGGTATCTGGCGTCGCCAAGACCGAGACAGATATTTTTGACCACGCACAACCCATTGGCCCTTGACGGCATTCCCTTGCAAAATGATCACGTTCGGCTTTTCACGGTTTCAAGGACCGATAAAGGCCATACCGTTGTCCAGCGGGTTGTGTTGGACGAAAAGCTAAAAAAAATGGCGGAAAAAGGCTGGACCCTTTCCCGCTTGTGGGTGATGGGGCATTTGGGCGGGGTCGCCAATGTCTGAACCGCTGCGGGTGGCCTTTGTGGTGGAAGGTCCCACGGATTTTATCATGCTGAAGGAAGTGGTCGGGAGGATACTGGAAGGGGAAAGGCGTTTGCACCGAAGCGGCTCGCTTCGACAAGGAATTCAGGGCTGTCTTGGTACCGTTTCTCGGATCGTGATGGAGGGTTGCATCAAATCCAAAAATATTATATTTTTCTTGATATGAAATCCAAAATATTTATATCGAGAAAAATTATGGACCGGATCGAGGAACGGTTTTTTCGAGGCAAGGCGATCATATTGCTCGGTCCCCGGCAGTCCGGGAAAACGACGCTGATCCAGGCCGTCCTGGGTCGGTCGGATGAAAAGCACCTGACGCTCAACGCGGACGAGCCGGATGTGCGGGAACTTCTCCAGGATGCGACATCCACCCGGCTGCGGGCCATTATCGGCGACCATCGGATCGTCTGCATCGACGAGGCCCAGCGGATAGCGAATATCGGCCTGGCGTTGAAGCTGATGACCGATCAAATTCCCGATGTCCAGACCATCGCCACAGGGTCGTCGTCCCTCGAACTCAACGCCGGCATCGCCGAGCCGCTCACCGGGCGGAAATTCGAGTTCAGGCTATATCCATTGTCCTTTGCTGAATTGGCTGGACATTATGGCCTTCTGGAAGAGCGGCGTCTTCTGGCGCATCGCATGATTTACGGCAGCTATCCGGAGGTCGCCACATCCCCCGGTCAGGAAGAAGAGCTGGTGAGGTTGTTGGCGGACAGCTATCTGTTCAAGGATCTGCTGAATCTGGACGGCGTCAAAAAGCCAGCCCTGCTTGAAAAAATTGTCAAGGCCCTGGCATTGCAGCTTGGAAGCGAGGTCTCATTTAACGAAATCGGGCAATTGACCGGATCTGACAGCCATACCGTGGAACGGTACATCGATCTGCTGGAAAAAGCCTTTGTCCTGTTCCGGCTGCCGGCTTACAGCCGGAATGCCCGCAATGAGATCAAGAAGGGCAAGAAAATCTATTTTTTCGATAACGGCATCCGCAACGCCCTGATCGGAAATTTTCTGCCTCTGACCAGCCGGACCGACACCGGCGCCTTATGGGAAAATTATCTGGTGTCCGAAAGGTTGAAAATGTTGCGCAACGAAGGGATTTACGCCGACGGGTTTTTCTGGCGCACCACCCAGCAGCAGGAAATCGATTACGTCGAGGAGCGGGGGCCGAGTCTGTCCGCTTATGAATTCAAATGGAATCCGAGAAAAAAAGGGGCCGGTTTTCCCAAGACGTTTGTGCGGGCCTATCCGAAAGCGACCACCGGGTGGGTTACGCCCGAGGATTATGATCGGTTTTTGACGGCGCTATAACGATGTCGTCGAGGATTTTGGGCTGGACCATCATGCAATTCCAATGGAAGTTCAACTGGCCATTCTTTGAGCAGGACGCCCACCGGTTTTTCAGGTCGAGGATCCGGCTGTCGCCTGGGGTTGCCGACATGCGGGCGTTGAAGTGGGCGACGGGGTTGGAGATGCGGGCGTTGCCTTTTTCCCGATAGAAGGTCCTAAAGGCGGCGTCGGCGCGGGGAACTTCTATGGTGAATTCAAAAGGACATCTACCTTTATCTCGTGAAATTTTGTCTTGACTCAGGGAACCACTTCAGTCAATCCAAATAAAATGACCTCTTTCAGGAACATATTCTTTTTTTGATGCTTAACTGCATATTTTTCACCTCATAAGTTATGGGATTGGCTTATACCCAATCTCCACCATAAACCACTCCAACTTATCTCAAAACTTGCTGAAAACGAAGAAAATCGATTCCCCGACGGTCTGAGGTCGCTTTGGAGCAGCTTATGACGGCTGCTTTTCATTTTCGCCCGCAACCACCTGCCGCAAAACATTTTCGAAAGCGACGATATCGGCGCAACGGAACACTTGGCGAAACAAGGCGTCGAGGGTGTCCTGATTTTCGATTTTTCTGATCTGATCGGCGATTCTGGGCGGCATGGGGCCGAATTTTTCAGATATAGCACTCAAAAGCATCTCCACTATGCCCAGGGTTTTCCCTTCCTGAATTCCCAAGGTTTTCCCTTCCTGAATTCCCAGGGTTTTTCCCGCCTCGATCCCTTCCTCCATGCCTTTTTCTCTTGCTACTTCAAGAACATCCAGCATTTTATTTCCTCCCACAATTCCTTGATCCGTTCTTTATCGATCAATTTATTGGACATAACGAGCGTGGCGGCCAGGATGTTGGCCGACAGCCGCTTTGCGTGAAACAGCTCGGTTTCGAACCGGATGACCCGCTCCACCATTTCGGCTCGGGCCGCGCCGGTTTCCCTGCCGCACAACGGCAGAAAAACCAGTTCCAGCCAGTTGTCGAAATTGCCCTCTTCCACCATGCGGCGGATTTCCGCCAGCCGCTTTCGACCGTCCCTTTGGCTGAAATCGATCACGATCGGCTCGTATTTGCCGCTGCGCGTGGTCACGATCTTTTCTCCAGAATACACGTCTCCCGAGGCCAAGACAATATCGGTGATGTTCGCCCCCCACTGCTTGGCCCCCAAAAAGTGGTACGCCGCGGACCGGTACAAATCCGACAGCAAAAGGTTTCGCTGCTCTTCGAGGTGAAAAATGTTGCCGTGCTCGTCCCTCAGCATCACATCGACGCGCCCGGCCCGGACGGCGATATCGACCGGCTCGAAACCGAATACTTCTTCGATCCGCCCGGTTTTGACGCCGATGGCCTCAAGGGTTTGCCCCCGCAGGGCGTCCGCCAGCCATTTGACGATAGCATCGTAGTTTTGTGCGCATTGCGTGCCGTTTTTGTTCTCCAATTTCAGTCCCTTCGTCCGCAACCATCTGGCGCATATTTTTTTCAAAATCGGCCATGTCGGCGCGCCGGAAGACTTGGCAAAGCAAATCGTGGAGGGTGTCTTGATTTCCGATTTTTCTGACCTGAACGGCAATACTGGGCGGCAGGAAACCGAATTTTTCAGAAATTGCGATCAACAAATATTTCTGACTGATTTCAAGCGCACGCAGTGTTTTCCCTTCCTGAATGCCCAAGGCTTTTCCCACCTTGATCCCTTCCTCCATGCCTTTTTCTCTCGCCACTTCAAGAACATCCAGCATTTTAATCTCCTCCCACAATTTCCAATCCCGCTCCGTCACCCCCCCCCTCAACGCCACCGTTCACTTATGCCACATATTTCACTCACTCGGTAAGGGTCTTCAGCTTCGCGATCACTTCTTCCATGACGGCCCGGTCGGATGGACAAATAAAGTCGGCTCTTCTCGCTCGCCAGTCCAGGAATTTGATCTGGTCGGAGAGAACGACGCCGGAAACCTTTTGTCCCTGCGGAATCGCAACCTCGAAAGGATAGCCTTTCACCCGGTTGGTCACCGGGCAAATCAAGCACAATCCCGTCCGCAGGTTATATCCTGCCGGCGACACAACAATCGCGGGGCGTCTGCCCGCCTGTTCGTGACCCGATTGAGGGTTCAAGTCAATCCAAATAAAATGGCCTCTTTCAGGGACGTATTCATTTACCATGCTTCGTTTCCGACAGGTTCTCCCGTGCCCACCTCGGCATGCAGATTTTCATCCGTTATCTGGTCTAACAGAGACGCCAGGTCATATTTGGGCGTACTTTTTTGGGGACGAATCAGGATACCACCCTGCGTTACAGACAGATCAACAAGAGCGCCATCCTGCAATCCCATGTCCTTTGCCAACGTCGTGGGGAGACGGATCGCCAGGCTGTCCCCCCATTTTTTGATGCTTAACTGCATATTTTCACCTCATGAGTTAAGGGCTGGTTCATATCCCAACTTCACCATAAACCTTTCCAACTCCGCCGCCTCCCGGTCCCGCTCCGCCAGAATATTTTTCAACGTCACCGCGTACTTGTCCCACAAATTCTCGATGGCCGCCACGAATCCCCGCTGGTATTGCGGCAGATATCCATCAAACTCCTCCACCAGAATGCACCGAAACCGCTCCAAAATCAATTCTTTTGCTTCGTCTTCGCCGATCTTCCGGCGGGCCTCCGCCACCAGGTCGTCCTTGTTCTTTTCCGCCT
>JAABSQ010000087.1 GCA_011390315.1 Desulfobacteraceae bacterium | reverse complement strand
CCCTGTCCAGCCCGGAATGGGCCGCCAGTTGCCCGGCGATCTCGTCGGATCGCGCCCTGGCCGCCTTCCCGGCGTCCCGGCTCTCCCGGACCCGCCCCACGAACTTGCCATACCGGCCGTCCCCCTCCGCGAGTTCCAGGATGCGGTCCGCCACATCGAAATCCGCCGCCTTCTGGGTCAACCCCTCCGTGAATTCCCCTTTTTCCCGTCCCCTGGGAATCCCCTCATCCCCCTTC
>JAABSQ010000086.1 GCA_011390315.1 Desulfobacteraceae bacterium | reverse complement strand
CCGGTCGATGCGGAAGGGGTTCACCCCTTCGGAAACCAGGAATCCGAGCTCATTGATCATGGTCAGGACCTGCCGGTAAGTGAACCCGCCCGGTCCGTCGTTGACCACCACCGGCACCTTTCGCATCTTTCGAGCGAACTTCAAGACCGTCGCCAGGACATCATCCGGTGTAATGGCGGTTCGGGAAACTTCAAGAAGTCGAATCCGGTCCGGGGGTTTGAAAAACCGCAGGCCGATCAGCCGATCCGGCCGTTCCAGAACCGATGCGATCGGACCCAGGGAAACGGTCGAAGCGCAGATCCCCAGCAGGGTGTCTTCTGCGCAGGCCGCCTCCAGACGCTGGAACAGATTCCGTTTGACCGACAAGGCGTCCCATCCGGTATCCACGGCCAGATCGATACCTTCAAAATCCTCCAAGGAGATGGAGCCTTTCAGCCGGTCCCTGAGCAGGACCTCCGACTGGCGCACACTGATACGCCCTTTTCGCACCGCCCGACCGAACTGTTGATGAACGGCGGCCATGCCTCTGCGAAGTCCGGCTTCGTGGTCGTCCCAGAATCGGACCTTCATTCCCCGCTCCAGAAGCAGGGCGGCGAGCCCCGCCCCCATGTCCCCCCCGCCCAGAATACCGACGGTGCGGATTTTCTTGTCCATTCCGCCGTGGATGGCGTAAAAGGCGCCGGCGTTTCGGGTATTCAGGTAAAGGGTGATCAGATTTCTGGAATCCGAAGACAGGGCGCAGTCGCAAAAGCATTCGGCTTCCCGTTCGAGATCGGCGCCGAAATTCGGGCTCAATCCCTCCGCCATGGCCTCCAGGGCCTTGGAAGGAGCGAGGTATCCTTTGGCCGAATGGGCCAGGCGCTCCCGGCATTCTGCTGCCATGCGGGCTTTTTCCGCGTTCGCAGGCAGTTTATCGGTCCTTCCCGAGGTCATGCAGAACCGGAAATTGATGCGGCCGAGAATAAATTGACGGACCGCGCTCTCGGACCGGGCCGCCAATGCCTCGGCAGGGGCGGTTTCCTCGATCAGCCCCGATTTTCTGGCCTCCTCGACCGGAACGTCCCGGGCTTCGGTAATCATCTCCAGCGCCTTTTGCATCCCCACCAGTCTGGGCAGCCGCTGGGTGCCGCCCATCATGGGGATCAACCCGAACCGAACCTCCAGCATACCCAATCGGGCGCCTTCCGCCCCGATGCGGTAATGGCAGCCCAATGCGATCTCCAATGCGCCTCGTGAGCAGTTCCCGTTAATCGCCGCCACCACCGGTTTGGGCCCTCTCTCAATCAATCGAATCAACCCATGGCCCGAGGCGATCTGGTCCAGGCAAACCCGCTTGCTCTCCAGGCCCGGGGCCCAGGAAATATCCATCCCGGAAATAAAATCGGACCCGGTGCCGGTAAGGATGATCCCTTTCACTTCCGGATACTCGTGAACCCGCTCGAAGGCCCGGCGCATCTCCTCGATCAGCAATGCCGATATCTGATTCAGGGGCGGAGGATGAATACGGATCACGGCGATATCGCCGTCCACTATTATCCGAAGGGTGGTGAACTCATTTTTCACGGGAATCTCCTCCACATATTCGGGAATCGCTCAAACAAAAGGATCTGCTATTGTATTCATCCCTTTGCATGTCAAAAAAGCCGAAAAAAATACAGGCTTTTTTACCTCCCCGTGATTGAACCGCTTCTTTCTCCGCCGTCATCCGACCCGGTTCGCCTTGTTGAGGGTCAATTCATCGATTTTTCAGATCCCCTCCAATCCGCTCCTCTTTCATCTTGACATCGCTTTTCTTATCCTTTACGTTAACGTCAACTATAACGGCAAAAGAATCCATGAGCAAGCAGAAAAACGACGAAGAAAAAACCTATTCGATTTCCGAATTGGCGTCTCAACTGGAGATCAGCCCCCGGACCATCCGTTTTTACGAAGAAAAAGGACTGATGTCACCGAATCGTACGCCGGGCAATCAACGCATCTACACCCGGAAGGACCGGGGGCGGCTCAAGCTGATCCTGCGCGGAAAACGGTTCGGGTTTTCCCTGGATGAAATAGCCGAAATGATCGGAATCTCCGAGGCGGATATGAACGAGATCGATCAGATTGAAAAAAGCCTTCACTACGGAGAAAAAAAGCTCGGTGAAATCCGTCGGCGCAGGGAAGAACTGGACCTTCTGGAACAGGATCTTCTGGAAATACGGGACAAATTACTGAAACGGTTGCACACGCTTACGGAGTAGGGGCAATCCCCCCGTGGTTGCCCCGGTTAAGGGCAGGCACGGGGGCCTGCCCCTACGGATGTTATGAAATTATTCGTGAGTAGGGGCAATCTCCCCGTGGTTGCCTTACAGAGTAGGGGCAATCCCCCCGTGGTTGCCCCGATTAAGGGCAGGCACGGGGGCCTGCCCCTACGGCAAAGGAGCAATCGATGTTCGATTACCTGTTGAACGATGCACAGCTCGCCCTTCGGGACGAGGTCCGGGAGTTTGTCAAATCCATTCCCCGGCAGATGATCCTGGATATGGACGCGGAAAAGATTCATTTTCCCGTCGACTTTCTCAAAGAAGCCGGCCGCCGGAATCTGATGGGATGCCGGTATCCTGAAAAATGGGGCGGCCGGAACATGGACTGGGTCACCACCTGCATGGTGATGGAGGAGGTGGGAACCCTGGGGTATATCTTCGCTTGCACCTTCGGGGTGGGCGCCGAACTGGTCTGCGACGCCATTATTCTCCACGGCACCGACCACCAGAAAGCCCGGTATGTCGCGCCCCTTTTAAAAGGAGAGATCTTTGCGGCCGAGTGCCTGACCGAACCCCGGGGCGGGTCCGATTTTTTCGGAACCGCCACGAAGGCCGAAGACAAGGGGGATCATTTTTTGCTCACCGGTCAGAAACGGTTCATCGTGGGCGGCGAGGCCGCCGACTATTTCCTGGTCTATGCCCGAACCGAGCCGGAAGCCGAACCCCGCAAAGGCATCTCCTGCTTTATCGTCGATCGTGGCCCGGGTGTGGACAGCGAATACCTCTACGGACTCATGGGATGCCGGGGCGGCGGCGCCAGCCGGGTGGTGTTCCGGGATGTCCGGGTGCCCAAAGAAAATCTTCTGGGAAAACTCCACGGCGGGGTCGAGGTCTTCAATACCATGATGATTCCGGAGCGGCTGGGCACCGCGGCCATGACCATCGGGGCGGCCCGGCCGGCCCTGGAGGTGGCTACCGGGTACACCTCCCGGCGAAAGGCCTTCGGCCAACCGGTGGCGGCTTTTCAGGGAGTCGCTTTCCAGGTGGCCGAAGCCGCCATGCTGCTGGACGCGTCCCGATCCATGATCCAGACTACCGCCCGGGCAGTGGACCATGGAATCGACCCGCGGCGGATCCGACGGATGGTCTCGCAAGCCAAAAAGTTCGTGACGGAATCCTGCCAGAAGGCGGCCCACCATGCCATGCAGGTCATGGGCGGCATCGGATATACCGATATATTTCCGGTAGAGCGGATCGTTCGGGATTTGCGGCTGGCCTCCATCTGGACCGGCACCAACGAGGTGATGTCGATGATCATCGCCAATGAATGGTATAAGGAATACGCCCGGGCCAAGGAGGCCCGCCGAACCCGGGATGCGGAAATGGATGCGGCGGCCGCGGACCGGGAAGAGGAAAAGGTTTACGAATAGACCGCTTTGGCCCCGGTCGGCCGGTAAATGCTGACCAGGGCCATCAGGTACCCGGCCAGGGCGCAGATCATGACGGCCGGGATTCCGATGCCGAGGGCCACCTGGGCCGCGGCAATGGAGGTGAGGACCGAGGCGCACCCGTTGGCGGCCCAGGCATAGGCCCGCTGAACCGGCGATACCAGCAGGAACCGCATCCCCAGCGCAAACGGAAGACCCATCAGCACCCCCACCGGAAGCAGCACGATATAAGCGACAGCGTATCGAAAGAAGGGAGGCATCCCCAGAATGGCGTCCACCAGAACGGGGTAGCCGATCAATATCGCCACCAGCATCCCGCAGAGCAGCCCCAAGGCATAGCCGAGATGGCTGAGGTCCAGGTACTGGGACAGGTATCCCCCCACCCCGGAAAAAACGAGCACCCCCGAAAGGACCACGGTAAAGCTGATGATGGGATCTCCCAGAAGCAGGATATTGGATTTGATGAAATAGATTTCGATGAACATATACCCGGCCCCGATCCCCAGAAAATAGAGGACAAACCGGTAGGGAGTGGACATCAGCCGTCCCCGGGTGACGAACAGAATCGGCAGGATCAGTAACAGCACGGCCACCGCCAGAGCCTCCAGAAAGACCACTCCCACCACGATCTCCCCCGACATCAGAAGGGAATAGACCCGACTCCCCAGACTTCGATAAAGATCGTCCAGGCGGGACCACTTGACCAGACGACCGGGAAAAGGGCGATGGTCCGACTGAGGGGCCACATCCAGCATCTGAGCTTCGAAAAACGCTTCCGCCGAATTCGACCGGTAGGCCGCCAAAAGCTGTTGAACTCGTTGATAATGAAAAGGTTCATCGTAGATATTGAACCGGTTCACCTCCTTCGGGTCGATACCGGGAAAATAGACCGAGTCGAAATTGAGTTCTTCGGCGAATCTGCGAAGCGCCGCGACATCCCCCTGAAACAGAGGGCCGGCGGTAACGATGAGGGTGTAGGTATCCCAGTTGCGAAGAAGGGCCAGATGGTCGGCCGGTTCCTCAACCCCGATGCGGCGCAGGCTTTCATAGGCGGTGGCCCACATCCGCACCGAGTCGGAGGGCGGAAGCATCAGCTTTCGGGAGAGGATCAATACCCCCCCTTCGGTCAAATGCTTCAGGTATTGGGTGAATGCCTCGATTGTGAAATGATGTTCCTGGCTCAGGGCCGCGGACCCGGGTAAACTGGCGCCCCAGTTTTCCAACTGGATCACATCGAATTTTCGGTCGGTTCGGCTGAGAAAGACCCGGCCCTCGGAATGAAAAACCGGCGCCCGGTAGTGGGTGCGGACCAGATCGGCGATCTGCGGGTTCGGTTCCACCACCGTCACTCGGTCCGCATCCGCGGCCAGGGCGAAAGGCACCCCCACCCCGCCCCCCTCCTGAATGATCAGCACCGCTTCGGGATCGGGTACGAGAAGGTACCCGGCGAAAGGAAGCGAAAAACGGGGAAACGTCGGTTCGTCTTCCGAATTCAGGTTATAGAAGACATAGGGTCGATCCCCGTCCCGGTAGACCGCCCATTGCCTCGGCAGGGCGCCGGTGAATTTCAGGCTTAAACCGGGTGCAAATCGAATATAGGGGCTTTGCACCCGGTCGATCCGCCCTCGAAGCCCGCTGCGGGTTTCCGTCACCTCCGTGTTCGGGAATTGAAGCACCTGGCTCAAGGCTTTGTACGGCGAGGGGCGAATCCATTTCAGGTCATCCAGAATGCCGGTATAATGAATGCCGCCGGCCAGTACCGACAGCGTCGCCACCGCCCACAAGGCGGTCCGCATCCCCTCCCATCGTTTCAGGTCTCCGAAAAGCGGAAGCAACAGGGGAATCAATGCCGCCGACAGGACCATATAGCCTTCCCCCAGAGTTCCCAGCCCCAGGGCCGGCATAACCGCACCCAATGCAGACCCGGTCATGCTGGCGCAGTAGACCAGACCGGTCTTGTCCGGCAAGGCCGCAAACCCGATGGACATGATCATGCCGGTAAAAAAGAAGGGGATCGACAGAAGCAGATAGGCGATCAAAAGATAGAGCATCTGGACCGGTTCCAGAGGAAGCCGAAAGTAGTCGATGGGAAGCCGATTCAACCCGCCGAAGGCGATCACAGCCGACACGCTGTACAAAATCACCAGCTTCAGCAGAAAGGAACGCCTGCTGAACCGCTGCTCCCATCCGGGCCGTCGGGCATCCAGAAGGCTCAGGAAAGTGCCGCTGGCCCCGAATCCGAACAGGGCGATGCTGATCACCATAAAGGAGAGGTGATTCCATTGGCTGATGGAAAAAATTCTGGCGAGCAGCACCTCGAAGGCCAGGGAAGAGGCGGACAGTATAAACACCACCCAATAGATCATCGGGGGGCCTTTCCGCCTGTCGGCCCTATAGACTTCCGGACATCAGAAAACAACGGCACCTATTCTTCGCCCTTTTCCAGCGCCCGGCCGGTCATGGGCACGAACAGCACCCCGGTGATCTGCTTGACGGTATAATCATCGTCGCGAATGGTCACCAGCACCAGGTTCTGATAGCTGAAAGGATTGCCCAGAGGCAGAATCAGTTTTCCGCCGTCTTTCAGCTGCTTCAGCAGCGGGGGCGGAATATGGTCCACGGCGGCCGTGATCATGATCGCATCAAAGGGCGCGGCCTCGGGCCATCCGAAATACCCGTCGCCGCGGCGGGTGTGGATATCGGTATATCCCCGGGATTTCAATGTCCGGGCGGCTTTTTCATGAAGCTTTTCCTTGATCTCGATGGAATACACCTCATCGACGATCCCGGCCAGAACCGCTGCCTGGTATCCGGACCCGGTGCCGACCTCGAGGACCTTGTCCGCTCGGTCCAAATCCAATGTCGCCGTCATCAGGGCGACGATATAGGGTTGGGATATGGTCTGCCCTTCCCCGATCGGCAGCGGACTGTCCGCATAAGCCCGGTTGCGGAGCGATTCCGGCACGAAAGCATGCCGATGCACCGACTTCATGGCCGCCAGAACCTCCGGGTCCTCGATGCCTCGGGCTCTAAGCTGTTGGGAGACCATTTCCTCGCGGGCCGCCTGGAATGTACCGTTTTCGGCCGCTATCAGGGATGATCCGGAAAAAACAAGCAAGACGACGAAAAAGAATACGGCAATCGGTTTCACATGACCTCTCTTCATTGGAATCGGGTTAAAATGAATGCATGTCAACATGCGGAAGGGATGTGTCAAGGATTTTCGAATAAAGCGCATTCGGATGAATGCATATTGTCAATATATCATAGATTTCCGACAAATCGAAAGTGAAAAACATGGGTATTGACTCCGGACAAATCCACTGGTATTTAAATCGATTATGAAAATTTGGACTCATCTCTCCCCTGAACGTATTTTCCTGGATGCGGCCCTGGCCGACAAAAACGCGGTATTGCAGTTTATCGCATTGACGCTCGGAAAATCCGGTGCGGTGAAGAATCCCGACGCGGTCTATTCCGCCATTAAAAAACGCGAAGACATGATGTCCACCGGCATCGGCGGCGGCATCGGCATTCCCCATGCCCTGACCCCCGAGGTGAACGATATCGAAATACTGTTGATGCGGCTGGAAACGCCCATCCCCTTTGAAGCCCTGGATAAAAAGCCGGTGGATATCGTCTTCGCCCTGGTGGTGCATGAAAATGAAACCACCCTTCACCTGAGAACCCTGGCCGGTATCGCCGGATTGTGTAAAAAACAGGATTTTCTGAAAACGGTGAGAACAGCGGATTCCGTCCAGGCGGTATTGGAAGAGATCAAGCAGATCGAAGAGGGAGGCAAGGTCCATTGAAACCTGAAATCCGCTACCACAGCGCATACGTATTAGGTGAAGCATTATGATGAATCAACAGACGGTCGGCACTCTAAAAAAAATATCCCTCTCCCTTCAAGCCGGGTCCGGTTCGGATAAAGAAGATATCATTTCCGCCCCGCTTTTCCTTGAGATCATTTTCGGTATCGGCCAGGAAGGTCTTACCCCCCTGGAATATGCGCTTTCGGAAAAATCCCGAGGGGATACGGTGCAGGTTGTTTTGAAGCGGGAGGAGATCCCGGGGTTTTTCGGCCACAATCTACCCTTTGAATTGGTGAATCCAAAACTCCCGGATACGATTCATGTCCGTATCCGCATCGAAGATATCGGACCCGCCGAAGGCCGGGAGGTGGTTCAGGCCATGGCGGCCCTGGCGGGAGATTGCGCATGCAGCTGCGGTTGCGGAGGGCACGGAACCTCGCCCTCATCGTGCGAAGATCATTCCGGGTGCGCGGATTCCGCTTCCTGCGAGGGTTGCGGCGGATAACCCCATACTTACAGCTCCCACCGGACGCGCCGCGCCGAATACAAAACGCATGCGGTGCGCCCGGTTTCGGCGGCGGTTCCGCCTTAAGCCTCGGCCTCTTCCTCCGCCGGCTTCACCGGGACCGTGATTACCGGCACCGGCGAGTTCTTGACCACCTTTTCGGCGACGCTTCCGAACGGAAAGTGGGCTTTCTTGCCCCGCGTCGCCATCACCACCATATCGATCCCTTCCGTTTCGATCAGCTTCAGGATCTCTTGGGCCGGGTCTCCGGTCGCCACATGCTTGATGTACAGAGGGCATCCATCCAGGTATTTGTCGCAGATCTGTTCCAGGTGTTTGTTGGCGGCCCGATGCGTCTTCTGTGTAAATTCCTCCACATGCTCCTGATTCAGCACACCGTACCAGGGCTCGTGGTGGGGAATATCCTCCATGACATACAGCACATGGATTTCAGCATCATATTTTTCGGTTAGTGATGTCACCTGGGGCAGGGCTTTTTCAGCGGCATTCGAGAAATCGGTCGGCCATAGAATCTTCTTCATTTCCATCGGACACCTCCGTAATTAGAGTTAGACATCCTGCTGCTTGATTCTTATTGGAACAATATAAGTCGTCGCCCGAAAATGTAAAGCTCATAATATTATTGCCTTATACACTCCGAAATGATTCGCATCGGAGAAGCGGCTTGACTTCGCTCGTCAATTTCATTACACCTTTTCCTGTCGCCGGATTGATCCTTGGTGTATATGCTTACAGTGACGGATTACCTCTTCTCGCATTCCTTTTCAGTCATTCGGTGAAATCCGGTGAAAATAGAGGGTGATCCCATCAAAAAACGAGATCTGATCAAAGAAAGGAAAAAGTCGTGATCCTGACGGGAAAAATCCATGTAGCAACCCCCGTTTACAGAGGCAATTCCCGCAAAACCCTTTTCACCCGCGACGGCGACGGCAGCCATCGTCTGGTCTCCCTGGCCGGAGAGATTCAGGGCACGGCCCAGGCCTTGATGGACGCCTTTATCGGACAGTCCCGAAACGGCAAGAACATCGGGCTTCTGAATCAATTGTGGCAGCGGCTGTACGGGGCCCCGTTGCCGGACAACCTGATTCAGCGGGTGGATTGCAAGCTGGCCAAATCGAGCTATCCGCGAAAAAATTTTTTTGATCTCCGCATGGGAATCAAGCTGGATGACGACCGATGGGCCGCCGAGGCCAACGCCAACTACAAGAT
>JAABSQ010000085.1 GCA_011390315.1 Desulfobacteraceae bacterium | reverse complement strand
ATAGATCTTTTGATCTTAAAAAACCGGTTCAAGGCGCTTGCCGGTGCAGGCACCGTTTAATTGAGGGATTTTTGAATGGCTTCTGGAGAAAACAGGCGCATTGTCAAGCGCATCCGGAAACTGCTCAAGGACCTCGGTCGCAATCCCGGAAAGGGGATCGGCAAGCCGGAGCAGCTAAGGTTTCAGCTGTCCGGCTGCTGGTTCCGGCGCATCACCAATGAACACCGGCTGGTCTACAGGGTCGATAACGACCCAGTCATTCATTTCCAAAACCCTGAACAAGAGGAGGAATGGATGGATAAATGCCGACACCAATTCACGGAAGAAGAGGTCGCCGAACTTGAAAAGTATCGGGATAAACAAAAAGATAAGCGCTTGGCCCTCAGATTCGTTGCCCTTCTTATGCTCGCTAAAAATGATCGTATAGACAAAGTTGCTGAAGTGATCGGTAACTCCGTCAGAACAGTTGAGAATTGGCTAAGCAATATGATGAAAAGGGAATTCAGTTAACCTCAAGCTCGGTCGCCCGATCCGGGCGAATAGCGGACCAGAACGGTCCGGAAAAGGACTATTGAATACCATTCCGCTGGGGAATGCGGATATAGAAGGCGGTGCCTTTTCCTTTTTCGGATTCCACCTCAATGACGCCGGAATGGGCATCGATGATCTTCTTGGTCACCATCAGTCCGAGACCGGTGCCGTCGTACCCTTTGGTGGTGAAAAAATTTCGGAATACCTTTTGACGGGTCTCCTCATCCATGCCGCAGCCGGTATCCCGAACCTGGTATTCCACGGCCCACCCTTCCGGTCGCCGCGTGACCAAGGCGATTTCCGTCTTTTTATGGGTACACCGGATATCGGTGCAGGCATAGAGCGCGTTGGTGACCAGATTCAGCAGGGCCCGGTGAATGCTCTCCGGATCGAGCCAGACATGGGGCAGGTCCTTGTCCAGATCGAGGACGAAACGGACCCCGTATTCCTGGGCCTGGGGAAGCATCAGGTCATAGATCTCACGGGCCGGTCCGTTGGGGTCGCAGTGGCGGTAATTCGGGGAAGTCTCTTTGGCGAAATTGAGCAGTTCCAGTGCCACGTTATTGATCTTGTTGACGTTTCCCTTGACCATTTTCCAACCCTTTTGAACATAGGCATCATCGTCCAGTTCGATGCCTTTGTCCAGAACGAACATGCCGCCGGCCAAACCGCCGCTGATGTTCTTGATGGCATGGGCCAGCCCCGCAGCGGTCTGGCCCACCGCAGCCATCCGCTCCGCTTCCACCAGGCGGCGGGTTTTCTCCTCCACCAGCCGCTCGAGGTTTTCGGTGTACATGCGAAGCTGCTGTTTCATGGTGATCCGCTCCTCGGCCCGCTGAAGGGCGATCTCCAGAATATCGTCGTTGATGGGTTTGGTGACGAAATCGGTGGCCTCATACTTGAGACTCTTGATGGCCAAATCCAGATCGCCGTGGCCGGTGATCATGATCACCTCGGTGTCCGGGGCTTCCGATTTAAGGGTCCGAAGCAGGTCGATGCCGTCCATTCCCGGCATCTTGATGTCGGTCAGCACAATCGGAGGGGTGAACTCTCTGAATAATTGTAGGGCCTGTTCACCGTCTTCCGCGGTCAGCACCTCATATCCGATATCGGTGAGAACAATACCCAGAATGTCGCGAATGTCTTCCTCATCGTCCACCAGCAAAATCCGCCTATCGTCCATTGGATACATCCTTTTTTCCGCTCGGTTGGGGTATGGGGAACTCCAGCTGGAAACAGGCTCCGCCCTTCGGATGGGATGTCACTCGAATCTGTCCGCGAAAATCCTTGACGATTCCATAGCTGATGGAAAGCCCCAACCCGGTCCCTTTTCCCACCTCCTTGGTGGTAAAAAAGGGTTCAAAGATCTTTTCCCGCACCCCTTTTGAAATACCGGTGCCGGTGTCGCACACCTCCACAAACACCTGGCCGTTTCGGGTGTCGGTGGTAATAAAAATCCGCTTGTCATGCGCCGCCGCATCCTCCGCTTCCCATCTCTTTTCAATGGCGTCCCGGGCATTGACCAGCAGGTTGATAAAGACCTGCTCCAGCCGCCCCGCATCCCCCATGATGGGAGGCAGGTTCTCATCCAGATTCCAGATCACCTCGATTTTCCTCAGCTTCAGCTGTTGGCTGAAAATATCATAGGCCCGTTCCAGCACCCCGTTTACGCCGATCTTTTCCAGGGTCAAATCGGATTTGCGGGCGAAATCGCGCATGTGATTGATAATCTTGTTGGCCCGTTCGACATTGTTGTTGATCTTCTCGGCCATATTAATGAGAATTTCGGGAGGGATCGGCTCTTTCTGCTGAATCTTCTTGGTGAGAAAACCGCTGGCCATTTTAATGACCGTCAAGGGTTGATTCAGCTCGTGGGCCACCCCGGTGGCCATTTCACCCAGTGTGGCCAGTTTGCTCGCCTGCGTGAGCTGCTGTTCCGCCTCCAGCCGCTTGGTGATATCGCTGGTGGTCACCAATAGCACCTGCTGGCCCCAATACTCGGAGGGGGAAACCCGGATATTGACATACAAGGTTTTGCCGGACCGCCCGATCTGTTTCACCTGGTTGATCGGCTCGGCATTTTTCAGTTTGAATTCAAAATGTTTTCGCTCTTCAGCCGCAAAGAAATCGAGGAATGACTTTCCCAGCACCGCGTCTTTTGTGTAGCCGTAGACCGATTCGATGCTTTTGTTGGCGTCCAGCACCTCATAGGTCTCCGGGTCGAGAACCAATACCGGGTTGGGAATATTGTCGAAGATCGCGTAATACTTTTTTTCGGACCGCTCCAACTCATCTTCAAGCATCTTTCGGGCGGTCACATCCAGGCACATCTCGATGGCGGCGACGATTTCTCCCTGGGCGTTGGTCACCGGAGCGGTTTTGACGATCCAGTGCTTTCGGGTACCGTTCTTGTTTTCCCGAGTCTCTTCGCTGGTATGGGTTTTTCCGTCGTGAAAAGTCCGCTCTACCGGGCAGACTTCGCACTTCCGGCTCCGCCCCTTATACACCTGGTAGCAGTAGTCGCCGACGGTGGGGTTGAACATATCCGCAAATTCGCGGTTATAACCGACGATTCGAAAATCCTTGTCCTGAACCGTGATGGTGCAGGGGACGCTTTCAAAAAGGGTTTGGTATTCCTGCCGCTGCCGCCGCAATTTCACGATCAGCAGGACGATGACGGAAGCCACGATCAGGGCGGTTATGGTGAGTACAAATGCCATGTCTTCAGAAACCAATCCATCAGGTATCGGGTTGCTCCGTTCTCTTGCGCGGCGGATCTCCCGTCCCCCTCCCCTTACCCCAAGCGGGAGGATCAACCGGCGGCGGGTTCTCCCTCGGTCTCGGAGCGCTGCTTCGGAATACGGATTCGAAAACGGGTCCCCTGCCCCGGTTCGGAATCCACAGCAATATCACCGCCGTGCTGACGAATCATCTGGTGGGCGATGAACAGCCCCAGGCCGGTCCCCTTGCCGCCCTTGGATGAAAAAAAGAGGGTGAACATCTTTTCGCGGGTCTCCCGGTCCATTCCCACCCCATTGTCCCGAATATCGAACACCACCGCATCCCCTTCCGGGCGGACCGAAAATTCGACCCGGTGATCCTCCTTGGAGGGATCATCGATACAGGCTTCCACGGCATTTTCAAGGATATTGACCAGAGCGGAATGGGCCACCCCCGGATCGATCTCGATTTCACCGGATGCATCCTCGAAATTCCGAATGAATTCAATGCCGTGTTCCCGGGCATTGGGTTCCACAACGCCCGCAAGTTCCTCGGCAAAGGCGGTCGCTTCTACGGTTTCCCACTCCAGTTCACGGTCTTTGGCATAGTAGAGGATGTTGAGCACCTGTTTTCGTATGCGGCCCACCATGGTTTTGACGATATCCCATCCCTCTTCCAGGCGATCCTTGTCGTCCTTGGAAAAACCGGTCTTGAGCAGGTACATTCCGGAATCCAGTCCGGTCAGCAGCCCCTTGATACCATGAGAGACCGAACCGATCAACAACCCCAGAGAGGTCAGCCGGTCCTGAAGTTCGCGTATCTCGGTGATATCTGTGGAGACCTCCATTACGTGGGTGATCTTTCCCTCGGCATCCCGAATCGGGGCCGTGGTGATCAATACATTGAATTGGCGGCCGTCCTGAGAGGTCACCACCGCCTCCACCTGATGGCTGGCGCCGTCTTCAAAGGTTTGAGTCACCGGGCATTCGGGGCAGGGCTCCTCCCGGTGTTTATAGGCCCGGTAGCAGGACAGACCCTCGGACTCGCCGAAGAATTCTTTAAACCGGCGATTGCTTTCGGTGATCTTGAGGCGCCGGTCCTGGACCGAGATGAAGTTGGGAGAGGCTTCGAACAGTCGGTGGTATTTGTGGCGTGTGGCCCGAAGCTCTTCCTGGACCAGCCGGTGGAGATGCTCATGGTGCTGGCGAATCTCCTCCCGCATAGCCGCTTTTTCAAAAGCTCGGTTGATGGAGACCTCAAGAACATCCTGGTTGACCGGTTTGGTGATGAAATCGGCAGCCTCGTATTTAAGGCTTTTTATGGCCAGTTCCAGATCTCCGTGCCCGGTCACCATAATCACCTCGGTGTCGGGATTTTCTTCTTTGATCGCCCGCAGCAGATCGATCCCGTCCATGCCCGGCATTTTAATGTCGGTGACGACGATCGGAAACCCTTCTTTTTTGAACGTATTGAAAGCCGCCAACCCGTCTTCGGCGGTAGTGACCTCATACCCGAGATCGGCGATATAGATTTCAAGGATTTCCCGAATATCGGGTTCGTCATCGACAACTAATATTTTCTTTTCCATATCCGGTCGACTTGAAAAAGCTATGGGTTGTCATTCGGGTCCGGCGAACCGGACTCGGGGCGGGAGCGGAGAAGAATATTCCGGGGGGACAGGAAACTGAACTGATTCAGAGAAAAAGTCAGACGTGGTCTACTCCTCCTCTTCGGTGTTTTTCCCCATAACCGACCCCGCCACTTTTAACAGGTCTTCGGCTTGGGGCGGTTTTTCAATATAGGCTTCCGGTTCGGGGATGGCCTCGTCCGGTTTAATGTTCATCATTTTCAGGTAGTGATAAAACGTCTTCTTTCCCACTCCGGACAGCATAATAATGGGGATGGCCTTCAGATCTTCCTCCCCTTTCAGTTGGCGGTACATCTGGACTCCGCCTTCCCCCGGCATCATCAGATCCAATATGATCAGATCCGGCCCGGTCTCCTGGGCCTTGCGCATTCCCTCTTTTCCGTCTCTGGCCGAGAGCACCTCGTAACCGCTGGTCTCGAAGACCGTAGAAATGAAAATCCGCATATCCAGCTCATCGTCTACGATCAATACCTTTTGTTTACCCATCGGGTGTCTCCAAACCGCTGCCCCCATCCCCCATGTCATACGGAATCGACCGAGTTCCGAACCGACTCCGTATTTTCTTCCATCCGACCGGCGGTTTTCACCTTCGGCCGTCCTCTTTTTCCGGTATTGAAGGAATTCAGGACTCGGATACCTTGTGCGGCCGATTCACGCTGGCCACCGGACAAGAGGCCCGCAACACCACCTGCTCCACGGTGCTGCCGAGCATGGCTTTCTCGGGGTCCACTTCCCGGGTGTGGTGGGCCATGACGATCAGGTCCCCGTTCTTTTCTCTGGAATATTTGAGAACCTCCACATAGGGGATGCCTTCCCAGACCTCGACTTCGTAATTGTCGAAATCCTCCATCTTGGAGATATATTTGGCTTCGAGCTTCTTTTTGGCCTCGGCGATTCGATCCTCCACCTCACTCTGCTCGAGAACGGTTCCGGACTGGACGGAGCTTAGATCGAGAGCGTGAAAGAGGTAGAGCTTGGACCCGATCTCCTTGCAGAGTTTATAAGCGAACAGGAAGGCGGAGTCCGATGCCTTGCTGAAGTCGGTGCCGAAAATGATGTTGGAAAAATACCAAAGGCAGGTGGTGCAGGGTCGACTGACGATCAAAACCGGACATCGGGCCCCTTTGGAGACTTTCTGCATGGTGCTCCCCACGATGCTGCGATAGCGGGTGGCGCCCGGTTCTTCCTGCCGGGAATGGGCCCCCATGAGAATCAGATCCACATCCTGTTTTCGAGCCATTCTGAGGATTTCGGTATGGGGAACGCCGGCCAGGGTTTCCACCTTTGCGGTGGTACAGTCGGCCAGCTGTTTGGCGTAATAGGTTTTCATCTCCTCTTCGACCCATTCCACGTAATCGCTGTCGACATGGCTCTCTTCGCCGGATTTGGCGTCGGTCACGGTGGTGCTGAATCCGCGGGAAGGCGTACCGAAGACATGCAGCAGAATCAGTTCAGCCTGGTACTTCTTGGCCAGATCGAATGCCACATGGGCTGCGTTGTCGCAGGCGGGGGTCGCCGTTGTTGCAAACAATATTTTTTTAAACATGGTTTACCTCCTCAATTCACACGCCGTAAGCGTCCCTTGAAAGCCGAGTTCCCACATAATGCCGTCGATAAACTCGAACAGGTTAAACACGGTGTCAAACTCCAATACATCCACCTTGTCGCCAAACACGATATGCTTGAGCTTTCCGAGCTTCAAGGGCATGTCCAGCATATTTTCCAGGGGAACAGACCGAATCTCCACCGCCTCGTTTCCCGCAACACCAAACAGGGAATGATAAATTTCCAGTCGGGGTTTTCCCGGGAAACCGATCATTTCGACCGTCTTCCCGAATTCCAACCGATCAAAGCCGTCATAGATGCACTGATCTTTCGGACTGGCCTTGTACTGGTCCATATAGGAAGAAAAAAAGGCGTTCAGCTTCTGGAGCCGGGGATATTTTTCAAATACTCGAAAAAAACTTCGCAGCGTAAACCCATCCTCCAGAAGGGTTTCAAAGCCGAGATACATGAGGGGTTCGGTATCAACGACCGTCCCCTCATGCATAATCACACCCTCCCGGGTTACCGTCACCCGATTCATCAGCTCTGCCTATACCTCTTCTTCCTGAGGTTTCAGGTGCTCGGGAACCTCCACCATTTCGACCAGAAGCGGCTTCAGAAAAGACCAGCGAATCCCGACCTCGAAGACCTCCTCCAAATCCCGAATCGCATCCCAGCAGTTGTGGCAGGGCGCAATCACCAGTTTGGCGCCGGTCTGGAGAATCTGGTCCCGCTTCACCTTCAGCCCGGCGTTTCGTTGTTTTCGGTATCGTCCGATGCCGTTGAATCCGCCGCCCCCGCCGCAGCAGAAGTTGTGGTCTTTATTGGGGCTCATTTCACGGAAGTCTTCGGCGATATAGCTCATGATCTCCCGGGTATATTCGGCGAGCCCGGCATTTCGAATGTAGTTGCAGGAGTCCTGCAGCGTCACCGGTTCTTTAATTTTTTTTGCCGGATCGATCTTGAGCTTCCCGTTTCTCAGGACTTCGGCCACCCATTCCACGTAATGGAGGCTTTCCACCGGGGGTTGTCCGGTCTTGAGGCCGCACCAGTAGGGTCCTTCGATAACCGTGGCCCGGTAGGCGTGGCCGCATTCGGTTACCACCATCCGCTTGGGTTTGAGGCGCTCCATGGCATCATAGACACTCTGCACCTGCATTTTGCAGGCCTCCCAGTCGCCGGCGAACATCGCCAGGCTGGTTTCTTCCCATCCCTCTTCCGGGACGGTCCAGTCTTCACCGGCCAAGTGAAACAGAATGGCGGCTTCGGCCAAATCTTCGGGGTAATGTTTCGGCTCCCGGGCGTTCACGGTGTACATAATATCCGCGCCCACCTTTTCGATGGGGATCTTCAGGCCCGGCCAGTCTTCTTCATATTCCTCGGCCATCCATTCGCAGGTCTCCACCCAATCCTCTGTGGTCACATCCATCTGAGCCCGGAAGACCCGGTGCATGCCCGAACCGATCTTCATCTCCCAGGGAACGAATCCCTGCTGAAAACAGAGCCCCCGCAGGTAGCTGAACATGATCCCCATGTCGATGCCGAAGGGACAGTACATGCCGCAGCGGTTGCAGCAGGTGCATTTGGACCAGGCGGTATCCATACACATCTGCATAAAGGCATTGTCCACCTTGCCCTTTCGCTTATACAGCTGCCCCAGGGTGGATTGAATCTTATAAGACGGCACCTGTTCCGGGTCTTTGTTGTTGGCCAGGTAGAGAAAACAGGAGTCGGAGCACATTCCGCAATGCGCGCAGATCTCCAGCCATGCCTTGATTCTCGATTTCTCCTTGAGCGTCTTCTGAAGGGTGGCCCAGAGAAGATCGGTATCCACATCCAGATCCTGCATCTCCTTGTAGTATTGACCGCCCCCTTTATCATTCAACAGCGCCTGAAGCTGTTCAAGGGTATCGACCTTTTCACGGTTACAGAATTTACCTTGTGCCATGTGCTATATCCTTGACTTTCGTTGTTTTATAAAGATGAATACCGGCTTACCATGCCATTCCGCGCTTGCGTTTCATCCCGCCTCGTTTGATCCCGTAATCCATGCCGAGTTGGGCTCTGGAGAGAAAGAACAGAATGAAATGAGAAAGTTTGGTGAAAGGAATGGCGATCAGCATGATTTCACCGGCCAGAATATGCGTAATCAGCCAGAACTGGTAGTTGCCGATCTGGTGCGCAGCCAGAAAGCCGGTGAGAAACGGCGCCACTGCGATAGCCAATACCGTATAATCATACCAGGTGGTCAAGATTCTCACCTCGGGGAGGGCGTACCGCCGCAGCAGGATAAAAAAGGCTGCCGTCATCATGCCGATGGTCAACACATCCGCCGTGGGTTGTGAGATGGACCAGAGGCTGAATCCGAATCGTTCCTTCAGAAGAATGTTGTGCCCCTCCAGGAAAATGGGCGTAAACAGAAGACCGATGTGGAATACGAACACCATCAACGTAAAAAATGGATAAAACCGCCAACTTCGGGTCCCGTAGGGGATCAGCCAGGATACGATGGAGTTGACCGCGCCTTTGAGCCCGTGAATTCTGTGAGGCTTATAAGCCACCCGGTCCATTTGCCAGTCGAGGCCTCTGATGTAAAGAACGGCGCGAACCGTTACACCGATAAAAAATATTCCGAATGCAAGCCAGGCCAGAGGGCCGGTGACAAGTTCATACATAATTATTCCTCCCCCTCATCCATGCCCAAATCTTTTTTCCGGTCGCTGCCGTTCAGGAATCTCCAGAAAGCAACGATGCCGAGCAGGGCCGCCACAATGATAATATAGGTCACGCTTTCGGTAAACAGCATAAATTCGTGAAGCGTATGAAAAC
>JAABSQ010000084.1 GCA_011390315.1 Desulfobacteraceae bacterium | reverse complement strand
TTGACGTGCCCGACATTCAAGACCGCCAGGCTTGGAGCCACTCATTCAATGCCCATCATCAGCCGAATCAGGGCCGCCAGCAGCAAGACCGCCGACAGCCCGCCGAGCCACAATCCGATGAACCAGAGCCACTGTTTCTGTTTTTCAGTAAAAGGGCTCATGGGAGGTCTTCCCGCGGAAAACGTAATAGCAGTACCCGATGTAGCCGAGCATGACAGGCAGCAGTATGGTGATTCCCACCAGAAGCAGAGACTGTGAGGTGGGCGCCGCCGCCGCATCCCGGACGGAGATTGCAAAGGGGACCAGCCAGGGCCAGAGGCTGATGCCGATGCCGAGGTATCCCAGAAGAAAGATGCCGATGGAGAGAAAAAACGGGCGGTATTCCCGTTCTTTTCGCAGATCGAACCAGAGAATAAAAAAGAGGCAAGCCGTCAACAGCGGCACCGGCATCAGCATGAGGTAGTTGGGATAGTCGAACCAGAGCGAGCGGATATCCGGATTCATCATGGGCATGCTGATGCTGACTACGCCCATGAAAGCGGCGACATACCACATAACGTAAGCGGCGCATCTTCGCGCCCACTCCTGAGTGGCGCCGTCGGTTTTCATGACCAGCCAGGTGGCCCCGAGCAGGGTGTATCCGCAGACCACCGCCACTCCGGTCATGACGCTGTAGGCGTTCAGCCAGTCGAAAGCCCCGCCGGCAAAGCTTCGGCCCTCCACCGTAAACCCCTGCACATAGGCTCCGATGATCATTCCCTGCATCAGGGCGGCGGTCAGGGACCCGACATGAAAGGTGAGGTCCCAGAGTTTTCGGGACCTGCCGTGGGCCTTGAAGCGGAATTCGAAAGAAACCCCGCGGAAAATCATCCCCAGGAGCATGATGATGATGGGGATGTACAGGGCCGGCATCAGCACCGCATAGGCCAGGGGAAAGGCCGCGAACAGCCCTCCGCCGCCCAGCACAAGCCAGGTTTCGTTGCTGTCCCAGACCGGCGCGATGGAGTTCATCATGCGGTCGCGACACTGGTCGGTGGGGGCGAATGGAAACAGAATCCCGGTGCCCAGGCCGAACCCGTCCAGGATGACGTATAAAATAATGGCCGTGGCGATCAGCCCGTACCAGATCAGCGGCAGGTCCAGAAAACTTGCGAAATTAAACATGGTCGCCTCCCTTTTCCGAAGCCATATCGGTGAAAATCGGCGGCTGATCCACCCCGTGGGCCCCGAAGACTTCATCCTCGATTTGGGGGCCTTTGGCGATCAGGCGGAGAATATAATAGGCGCCGGCGCCGAAAATAAACAGGTAAACCAGGATAAAAGCGATCAGAGACGGCAGGATCTGATTCGCCGCCACCGGTGAAGCGGACTCGGCTGTTCGGAGCAAACCGGTCACCACATAGGGCTGCCGGCCCACTTCGGTGACGAACCACCCGGCCAGCACCGCCAGAAATCCGGCCGGGGTCAGGGCCATGCACCAGTACTGAAACCAGGGGGTGTCGAAGAGTTTTTTTCGGATAAACAAGATGATTGCAAACAGACCGGTCAGCGCCATCAGCACTCCGAGGCCCACCATGATGCGAAACGCCCAGAAGACCACGGCCACGGGGGGCCGTTCATCCGCCGGCCACTCCTTCAGGCCCCGGACCTCTCCGTTCCAGTCATGGGTCAGGATCAGGCTCGATAATTTGGGAATCTCGATCGCATACCGGTTGGTTTCCGCTTCCTGATCCGGCCAGGCGAACAGGACCATGGGCGCGCCCTGCCGGGTTTCCCAAAGCCCTTCGATGGCGGCCACCTTGGCCGGTTGGTATTCGAAAGAGTTCAGCCCGTGAAAATCGCCGAACAGAATCTGGGCCGGGGCGACAAATACGGCCATAATCATGGCCATGCCCAGCATCACCCGGGCGTGGCGCACATGCAGATTCCGCCGGAGGTAATAGGCGCCGATTCCGCCCACCACGAAGGCGGTGGTCAGATAGGCGGCGGTGACCATGTGGATCAGGCGATAGGGAAAGGACGGATTAAAAATAATTTCGATCCAGTCGGTGGGATAGAAAATCCCGCCTTCGCCGATTTCATACCCTTGAGGCGTCTGCATCCAGCTGTTGGCGGAGAGAATCCAAAACGCCGACAGCAGGGTGCCGAAGGCCACGATGACGGTGGCGGCAAAATGCATTTTCCGGCTCACGCGGTCCCATCCGAAAAGCATGATGCCCAGAAAGGAGGCTTCCAGGAAAAAGGCGGTGAGCACCTCGTAACCGAGCAGGGGGCCGAGAACATTGCCGGTCTTGTCTGAAAAGACCGACCAGTTGGTGCCGAACTGAAACGACAAGACGATGCCGGAGACCACGCCCAGGCCGAAGGTGACCGCAAAAATTTTGACCCACATGCGGTAGACCTCTTCGTATATCTTATCGCCGGTTCTGAGCAGCCGCCATTCCACCACCGCCAGCCAGCTGGCCAGACCGATGGTGAAGGCCGGAAAAAGAATATGGAAGGCCACGGTAAACGTGAATTGAACCCGGGCCAGAAAAACGGGATCAAGGTCGGTGAACATAATCGTATCCTCGAAAGTGTATGGGGTGAGAGTCGATTAAGTACGTCTCACAAATCGGGGAATTTGTCACTGAAAAAAAGTGATTCGGCTGATTTCTCGAAAAAAGCCGCCCGAACACAGACTCTTTGGGTGAGCCAATGTCTATGCAGCCCGATAATAGGACACCCGCGCTTCGACGGCGGTCAATATTTCCGGTGCAAGGGGTATGGGGGTGTGGGTTTCGAGCAGCCATTTCATGCGGGCCCGGGCCCGTTCCAGGAGACTGGTTCGGCCCATAGAGTTCCACCGACTGTAGCCGTGGCGGTTCATCAGAAGAGGCCGCCACTGGGTGGACCGGAGGTGTTTGAGGGTGTGGGGATGGGTGAGAAAATGGCCTTTCTGCACCGTTTCGGCGATCACCGAAAGGCCGATCTGATCGTCGTCCACCGGGATTCCCCGCTGTATCCGTCGAATCTGGTCGATGATTTCGTTCAGAATGACGATCATCTCCAGAGACCCGGTGAGTCCGAAATCGAGGTAACCCAGGTCATGGTTGAGGTTGGAGCCGGCGGCGGCCGACATGAAGGTGAGAAGCCCCGCCTCGAAAGTCGCCTGGCCGTCGGGAATCTGGGCGTCGGAGGTGCCGGCGTATCCCCAGTTGGGGAGGTCGAGGTAGCGGCTCATCTCTACGGCGGCCATGTAGGCCATGAGGTACTCGGGGGCGTTATAGGTGCATTGGGTGGTGGCCATGTCCAGCACCGCAGGGCCCATCCCCATGAGAAAGGGGGCGCCTTCGGCCTTGAGTTGGTGGATAACCAGCCCGCAGAGGGATTCGGCAAGCCCCTGCACCACATGCCCGGCAATGGTCATGGGCGCGGTGGACCCGGCGATGGGGGCCGGGGAGTAGATCACCGGCATGCCGGTCTCGGCGCAGAAGAGAAGCTTGTTGAGGCTGGAATGGGGATGTTTGAGCGGGCTGATCGGTTCGGTGTAGTGGATGGAATAGGGCTTGGCCCGGAGTTCCTTCTCTCCGCCCCGGAGGGTTTTTGAAATTTCCCACATCTCGGAGAGATCGGCCCGGTCCACGGCGATGGTGACGATCGGCTTCACGCTGTTCTTGACCATGGCCGAAAAGCTCTCTAAATTGGCCCGGTCGGGATGGACGTCATGGGGATACCCGCAGGACATGATGAAGTCGACATTGCCCAGTGCATCGCAGAGCCGCGCGGCGGTCTCGATATCGGCCAGAGTACTGGACCGCCGTTCCAGGGTTTCTCCGTCCACCATGTTTTCCAGGTCCGACCCGGTGCCGAAATAAGACCGCCGGCCCCCCACGTCCATGACCTGTTCTCCCTCCCGGTTGAAGATCGGGATGTTGCTCGGGGCGCTTCGAATCGCCTGTTCCACCGGATGAGACGGAATCTTGACCCAGCCGTCGACTGTCCGGCATCCCGCCGCTTCCAACAAGGAAATCGCCTCCGGATGCTGAATTTTCATGCCCACCTCATCCAGAAGCGTCAGGGCCGCCTGATACAGCTCGGGTTTATCGGAGTCCGACAAGAAGGTCAGTCGGGGGGAAAATGCAATGGACGGCGATTCGGTCACGGGCGGGTCCTTTTCTAATTCGTGCATTAGTTCTTGAGATGATGGTACAGGTTCATGCGGCCGCCGACCGCGTCGACCGTTTCCCGGGGTGTCGTGAGCGGGGCCTCGCCCAGGGGCCTTCCTTCTTCGTCCCAGCCCATGGCCCGGTAGAACTCCTGCCGCATGGCGGCCATCCGCTCCCGGGTGAGGTGGGGTTCGGGGTCGTTGAAAAACATATCCGGCAGCCGGTCTTCGGCCGGGGAGAGCCCGTGGCGCAGGTTGAACCGGCGCTCCAGATCGGCGATTCCCTGGGCCGCCTGGAAAAGATCCGCCGGGGTGATCTCCCATCCGGTGAGCTCGGCGGTCAGTGCCGCTTCGTGTTTGAGATCATAGGTTCTGACGATGGATAAGGCCGGCACCTTGCAAAGCCCCAGGCAGTCCAGAGCGATATTGACCATCAGGGCCCGTCGCAGCATTCGGCCTTTGCCTTCCACCGCATGGATATCCACCACCTTGGGGGTGCCGAATTCGCGCTGAGCCTGCTCCGGGGTCCAACCGTATTCGATGGACTGATAAATATGGTTGTAGTCGCCGCCCCGGCTGGACACGGTATAGGTCAGGGCGGTTGCCATGGACCGGCCGGGATGGTAGGCCGACATGTCGAGCCCCTTCACATGGGCCGCATACCGCTCCGCCTCCGGACCAAGAATTTCCGCCGCCCGAAGTATTCCCCGGGCCAGAATGCCGCCCAGTTTTTCCCCGGAAGCCATCTGCCGGATCAGGGTTTCCATGGCATCGCCGTTTCCCCAGCTCAGATCCAGGCCGCCGGTGTGTTCGGCAGACAGGATGCCGCGATCATGAAGGTCCATTACAAAGGCGATAACGGCGCCTGCGGAGATGGAATCGACCCCGAGACGGGAGCAGAGATTGTCGAGGTAGACCAGGGTTTGAAGGTCTTCCAGGCCGCACTTGGCGCCCAGGTTGATCATGGGTTCAAACTCCGGACGGGTGCCAGAATATCCCTTGCGTCGGCCGGTTTTGAACTTGAGGTCGGCTTTGCACTGGATCGGGCAGCTGAAGCATCCGCTGTAGCGGATGAGATCGGGTTTCAGGTGGCGGCCGTCGATCTTTTCGGCGGCCTCGAAGTGGTCCGATTGAAAATTCCGGGTTCCGATCATTCTCAGATCGCTGACCGCCTGGACATATCCGGCCCCGCCGTATTGGGTGAACTCGGCATAGCCCACCCCGGATTTGATCGCCTGAAGATAGGCCTTGCCCGCCCGTTTCTCTTTTCGCTTGCGACGGGGGGCGGAACGGCCTTTACCCAAAACGATCGCCTTGAGATTCTTGGACCCCATGACCGCGCCCATGCCGGTACGGCCGGCGGCATGGTCCTTTCCGGAGATGATGCAGGCGAATACCGCCCGGTTTTCACCGGCCGGACCGATGGTCAGAATCTTGAGCCCCTTCTCTTCCAGTTCTTCCTGAATCCGCTCCTGGGTTTCTATGGTATCCAGACCCCACAGGCGGGCGGCGTCCCGAACTTCCAGCCGGCCTTCGGTGATGTACAGGTAGACGGGGCGGGTGGCCCGGCGTCGCAGCAGCAGGGTTTGAATTCCGCAGGAACGAAGCCTGGCGCCCACATACCCGCCGATATTGGAACTGCCGAGAATGCCGGTCTGAGGCGAGATCGCGTTGACATGAACCCGGGAAGAGGTGGGCACGGAGGTGCCGGTCAGCAGACCGCATGAAAACGCCAGAATATTTTGAGGAGACAGCGGATCGACAAATCCTGAAAAGGCGCTGTCCAGGTGATACAGGTTGAATCCGCGGCCGCCGAGATAGTTTCTGGCCATCGCTTCCGGATAGGGCGAAAAGGTCGCCTCTCCGGTAAATAAATCGATGTCCAGAATTCGTCCTAAAAAACTCATTCTAATTCCGATTACCTCCTTGGAATGAAAGGGTAATTTTTAACCAAACAGTAGTTTGTAAATGAAAACCGAAGGTTCTGTCAAGGATGAAAAACGCTATCCTGAACCGGTCTCCTGTGCTACAATTATTCCTTGCCACCGGTTCTAATGACAGCCCAAAGGAGAATTCACATGCCGACCCCACGCTACTGGCCGGACGAGTACCCGTCGAAAATTAAATCGATCCACGAGGCCGTCGGCCGGATTCGGTCGGGCCAGCGGATCTTTATCGGTTCCTATTGCGGAGAGCCCCAGTTTCTGGTTCGGGGATTGGCGGAGAACGCCCGGCGGTTTTCGGATCTGGAAATCATCCGGCTGATGTCCCGGGAAACCGTTTCGCTGACCCAGATCGCCAACCGCACCCAGGACCAGCGGCTCAACATTCGGTCGATCTATCTCGGCTCCGCCAAATCCGAAGAACTGGCCCGGAACATGCGGTTTTATACCCCGGTAAATGTCTCCGAGGTGCCCCATCTCTTCAAAAGCCGTCTGATTCCCATCGATGTGGCCATGATTCAGGTGACCCCGCCGGATGATTTCGGATGGCTGAGCCTGGGGGTATCGGTGGATGTGACCCAGGCCGCCGCCCTCTCGGCCGATCTGGTCATCGCCCAGGTCAACCCGCGGATGCCCCGGGTGCTGGGGCAGAGCTTCATCAACATCAACGATGTGGATATCATCGTCGAGCATGAAGAAGACCTGATGACCGTAACCCCGGTTGCGCAGTCGGAAGCGGCCGAACGGATCGGCAGGCATATCGCCCGTCTGATCGAAGACGGTTCCACCCTCCAGATCGGCCTGGACGCGGCGTCTCAGGCCACCGTCCAGGCCCTGGCCGATAAGAACGACCTGGGGATACACTCCTTCTTTCTCACCGATGACATCATGCACCTCTATTCGAGAGGGGTCATCACCAACCGGAAAAAAGGATACAACGAAGGCAAGCTGGTGGCCGGATGCGCTATGGGAACCCAGGCCCTTTACGAGTTTCTCGATTTCAACCCGTCGGTGGATTTTCATCCTTTCGATTACGTCAACGATGTGGATGTCATTTCCCGACATAACAAAATGGTTTCCATGAACGTGGCCCAGACCATCGACCTGGCGGGTCAGGTCTCCTGCGATGCGGTGGCCAATACCCTCTACGCCGGGGTCTCCGGCATTCCCAATTTCGTGCGGGGCTCCAACCGGTCCAGGGGCGGCAAATCGATCATCATGCTTCAGGCCACCACCGACGACGGAAAGGCGAGTCGAATCGTCCCCCTGCTGACAGAAACCATCGTGACGGTTCCGCGGGAGGATGTTCGGTTCGTGGTGACCGAATTCGGTGCGGTGAGCCTCTTCGGCAAAAGCATTCAGGAGCGGGCCATGGCCCTGATCAGCATCGCCCATCCCGATTTTCGGGACGAACTCCTGCATCAGGCCAAAGAACTGGGCATGGTGGGCAAGGACCGGAGTCTGGGCGAATCGGTCCAGGGGGTTTATCCGGTGAAGCTGGAAGAGACGGTGGAGATCGACGGTCGGACCATCACCCTGCGGCCCGCCAAACCGGTGGATGAGCGGCGGATTCAGGAGCATTTCTATCACCTGGATCGGGAGGATGTGGTCTCCCGCTTTTTTCAGGAGAAAAAGCAGTTCCTACGCACCGATGTGGAGAGCACCTTCAAAATCGACTATGTTCACAATTTTACTTTTGTGGCGGTGGTGGGCGAATTCGGCTTCGGCCAGATCGTCGGGGTGGGCGAGTATTACCTGGATCAGTCGCGCAACATGGCCGAGGTCGCCTTTTCGGTGAGCAAGGCGTTTCAGGAAAAAGGCATGGGCCGCATGCTGATCCGCAAACTGGCCGAGGCGGCCCGGGAAAACGGCATTGCCGGGCTCTTCGCCTATACCTCCCAAAAAAACAAACGCATGATCAACCTGTTCAAATCTTTGCCGTACAAAACCCGGGTTCAGATGGAAGAAGACGTGCTCCTGAGCTGTCGTTTCGATGAACCCGTTTAAGAACGGTGAAGGGAAGAGGCTCGCAAGTCGACCCCGGCCGCCCTTTTCCTTGAGGAAATGCAGTTTTTCAGGAGAGAAATGCCATAGCCGGTGCGGGAGTGGCTAATAAGGGGGGTATTGTGCGGCACGAATTCGGGCGATGCCCCGGCGCACATTGCGGACATGTTGCACCATGGCCTCTTTTCCCCGCTCGAAATCTTCTTCAAGAATGGCGTCGATGATGTCGTGGTGGTCCTGAACTGCCACGGCGAACCATTCCCGATCGAAGCTGATCCGGCTGGCGTACATTTCAATCCGGTCCCGAAGATTGAAGTAGAGACCTTCCCAGTAGGCGTTTCCGGCGGTCGAAATAAAACAGCGCCCTTTCCCATAAAAATTCCTTGACTTTTGAGACGTTCATTTTTTAAAGATCGAGGGGATCGGCAAACGCAACACAAACCATTCCCCTTATTTAAGGAAAGTGAAAAACATGAATGTTTCTGAAGCCTTAAAAAAACGTCACTCAACCCGAGCGTTTCTCAAGAAAGCGGTTGAAACCGAAAAGATCAGGCGAATACTGGATGCCGCCCGGCATGCCCCCTCCGGCGCCAATACTCAGCCGTGGAATGTGGCGGTGGTTACCGGTGATAAAAAACGGCGGTTGGAAAAACGCATGGAGGATGCCTTCAGACAGGGTGAAAAGGGTCGCATGGATTACGCCTATTATCCTGAAAATTGGGAAGACCCCTACAAATCCCGCCGCAAATCCTGCGGATTACAACTCTATACCACCCTCGGCATCACCCGGAATGACAAAGAACGGCAGATGGACCAATGGGTTGCCAATTATCGGGCTTTCGACGCCCCGGTCGCGCTCTTCTTCTTCCTGGACCCGGTGATGGAGACCGGCTCCTTCATGGATTACGGCATCTTTCTCCAGTCGATCATGCTCGCCGCCGTCGAGGAGGGGCTCGCTACCTGCCCCCAGGCCGCCCTGGGTGAATACCCGTGGATTGTCAAAAACGAACTGGGGTATCCTGAGGAGCTGATTCTGGTTTGTGGCATGGCTATGGGGTATGAGGATACTGATGCGGTGGTGAATCAATATCGGACGCCTCGGGAGGAGGTGGATGACTTTGTTCGGTTTTTCGAGTGAGTTTCTTGAACTTTGATTCGTCTGATGAATCTGATTACGTTGATGACATCGGGGCAGAAATCACAGTCCATCAGAAAAATCAGACGCATCCGGGTTCAGACATTTTGAACTCTGATTCGTCTGATGAATCTGATTGCGCTGATGACATCGGAG